>CAZTEP010000021.1:0-10317 GCA_964612325.1 uncultured Anaerolineaceae bacterium | reverse complement strand
CTACACCAGGACGTACACTCTTTCCCTACACGACGCTCTTCCGATCTAATGCTATTGCCCGCTCAATAGAAAAAGCTGAACGTGCCTCAGGCTATGAAATCAACAGCGCCATTGTCAGTTTGGCAGGTTCTCAGGTAAGTTCAACCAACAGCAAAGGTATCGTTGGTATCTCTGGCCGGGTTATTGACAAAGAAGATGTCTATCGCGCGCTTGATTCAGCCCAGGCAATTGCTATCCCTCATAACCGTGAAATCGTTCATGTCATTCAACGGGGTTTCATTATTGACGGTCAGGAAGGCATCCGCCAACCCGTAGGTATGCATGGTTTCCGCCTTGAGGTCGAAACCCACATCATCACCGCCTCTTCCTCAACTATTAGAAACTTACGTGCGTGTGTTTCACAGGCAGGTATTGAAGTAAGCGACTTTGTACTCAGTCCCCTCGCTGCTGGCGAAGCCGTGCTAAGCGAAACCGAACGCGACCTTGGTGTAGCCATAGTTGACCTTGGTGGAGGCACAACTGACATCGCAATTTATGTTAACGGAGATACTTGGTACACCAACGTTTTACAATTTGGCGGCAACCACGTTAGCTCAGATATCGCCCAGGGATTACGTTTGCCCCTGGATGTAGCCGAAGAGGTCAAACTTCAACACGGTTATGCCGTACTTGATGATATCGGCGAAGATGAAAGTTTCAATATCGTCACCTTTGGTTCAGACCAAAGCACCAAAATTGAACGACGCGAACTGGTGAACATCATCGAAGCTCGCGTTGAAGAAATTATCATGATGGTTGAGCAAGAAATTAAACGCTCAGGCTATGATGTCATGCTCCCTGCCGGTATTGTGCTAACCGGCGGTGGCGCAGAAATGCCCGGAATTAGAAAACTCGTCGGGCGTGTTACCAATTTGCCAGTCCGTATTGGCAAACCAGAAAACATTGTTGGTCTAACCGACCAAATCAGTAACCCTGCCTGTGCGACAAGCGTTGGTCTTTTGCAATGGGCATTATTAATGACAGAAACAACCCAGATTCACTCCAGCAATTCGGGACAAGTTCCTCCCCATAGAGGTGACTCTGGATCTGAATCAAAGCCATCCAAAAAACCCGAAGCGGTAGGGTTTCGCGCTTGGCTTCGTAATTTACTACCTTAAAGTTTTCATTTATAGAGGAGAATAAAAAAATGGAAGCAAAACAAACAGAATCAACAGCAAGAATTAAAGTCGTCGGTGTCGGCGGTGGTGGCTGTAATGCCGTCAATCGCATGATCGCCGAAGGCCTCCACGGCATTGAATTCATCGCAATCAATACCGACGCACAAGCCCTGCTCAAATCTCAGGCTCAAACCCGTGTGCGCATTGGCGACAAGGCAACCCGAGGTCTTGGCGCTGGTGGTAACCCGGAAGTAGGACAAGCAGCGGCGGAAGAATCAGCCGAAGAACTTTACGAAGTTCTCAAAGGTGCTGATATGGTCTTTGTTACCGCCGGTCTCGGTGGTGGCACTGGTACTGGCGCGGCACCTGTAGTAGCGCAAATCGCCAAAGAAATTAAAGCTCTCACTATCGGTGTCGTCACCCGGCCTTTCGCTTTTGAAGGTGCTTATCGGCAAAAATCAGCTGAACGTGGCGCGCAAAAACTCAAAGAACACGTCGACACGTTGATTGTCATCCCCAACGATCGTCTGTTGCATATTGTTCCCAAGAACATTGGCCTCAATGATGCTTTCCGCACAGCAGATGATGTATTACGCCAGGGTATCCAGGGTATTTCAGAATTAATTACAGTTCCTGGTCTCATCAACCTCGACTTCGCAGACGTGCGCACAATCATGTCTGAGGGTGGAGCCGCTTTGATGGCCGTGGGTGTTGCCTCAGGTGAAGATCGTGCCAAATTAGCTGCTGAACAAGCCGTCTCAAGCCAACTTTTGGATGTTACTATCAACGGCGCACATGGCATCATCTTCAACGTCACCGGTGGACCCAGCTTATCACTCTTTGAAGTCTATCAAGCTGCTGGTATCATCAAAGAAACCGCCAGTCCAGATGTTAACCTCATCTTTGGCGCAGTTATCGACCCGGATATGGGTGATGAAATTCGTATCACCGTAATTGCAACAGGCTTCGACCACAACCGTCCACAAACACTTGATGGTCACACAAGTAAAGAAAATGGCTTTGCCAACAGCCAGGCACAAGGCAACACACAACAAAGTCCTTTCTTAAGTGCCAACGAATACAAGCGCAAACCTGAAACGAAGCCAAGCAATCAAGTTGCCAAGCCAGATGTTGTTTACACAAGCGAAGTGAATTTGAACAACCTCCCCCCTTTCTTGCGGAGATAGAAATCAATCGCAGAAAGTGAACCCTCATAATGTGCTTCCCGTTCATCCTTCCTCGAAAGAGGAAGGATGATTTCGCGCATGAATATCCAAGCATATACTGGCCTCAAGTCGGGGTCTTTAGAGCTCTTATGTTTATTGTTCCAGATCCTAAATGTTTTTTCATTTAAGAGAAAATATGCCATTATTTTAAACCTCCCCATTAAAGCAGCAATCTACGCGCAATAATTTACCAATGTTAAAGAATGGCATTTATTAAGTTTTTAAAAAAGAAATGCCCTTGCTTAGACCCCCGCCCTGTGCTACAATCAATTTACTATATATATGGGTCATCACTCACAAAAACCCCACATATAGGCTTAACCATTGGAGAACTTATGAAATGCCCTTATTGCCAATATCATGATAGCAGTGTCGTTGACACGAATAAAGATGCTCAAGGAATTGTACGCCGAAGACGGAAATGTTTAAGTTGTAACCAACGCTTTAGCACCATTGAACGCCCTATATTAATTACACCTCTTATCATCAAACGTGATGGCACTCGCGAAACCTTTGACCGTGAAAAACTGCTTTCCGGTCTGCGCAAAGCCTCATCAAAAAGACCTGTCACAGCTGACTCAATCGAAAAACTGGTTGACCAAATTGAAGCTGAACTTCAAAAACGCGGACGATCAGAAATAAATTCACGTGTAATTGGCGACCTTGCAGTTAAAGGCCTAAAAGAGCTTGACCACATTGCTTATATCCGCTATGCCATCGTTTACCTCCGCATGGACGATCTGCACACCGTTCGCGATGAAATAGATCACCTATTATCTGAAGAACAGTAAATTATAGAGGTATTATCATGACCGAAGCCCAATCAACACACGGCTTATTGCCAACACCCCCAAAACCAGAGGGTTTACCCTCTATTGAACTAAGTGACAATTCTGTTAAAATCCTCCAGAAACGCTATCTGCGACGCGGTTTAGATGGCAAACCTGTTGAGGAAATTGACGATATGTTCTGGCGCATCGCCTGGCATATCGCCGATGTTGATGGCAGTGATGAAGAAAAACTTGCATTTGCGATCGAAATCTATCACCTGCTTGTTTCAAAAGCTTTCTTTCCTAACTCCCCCACCTTTACCGGCGCGGGTACCCCATTAGGTCAATTGGCAGCTTGCTTCGTTTTGCCCATCAGTGATGACATGGGGCGCGCCAGTGATGGAATCTTTACAACTCTACGCAACGCTGCGCTCATCCAGCAAACCGGTGGTGGCAACGGTTTCAACTTCTCACGTTTGCGCCCCGGTGGGTCAACAGTTAACACCAGCGCGGGCGAAGCCACCGGTCCGGTTGGCTTCCTAAAAGTCTACGATAATGCCTTTGGCGAAATTGCCCAGGGCGGCACCCGAAGAGGGGCAAACATGGGTATTTTGCGCGTTGACCACCCAGACGTTGAAAAATTTATCACCTGTAAAACCAGTGAAACCGCCATCACGAACTTTAATATCTCCCTGGCTATTACCGATGAATTCATGAAAGCCGTCAAAAATGACGAAGACTGGGATCTCATCTTCCCCGATGTTCATGACCCGTCATACAAAAAGTTCTCCGGCACTATTGAACAAGCCAAAGAACAAGGTATCCCCATTAAAACCTTCAAAACGGTAAAAGCGCGTGAGCTCTTTAACAGCCTCGTTAAACAAGCTCATCATAATGGCGAACCAGGCGTACTCTTTATTGATGCTGCCAACCGCGACAACCCCGTGCCACACCTCTATCGTCTTGAAGCCACCAACCCCTGTGGCGAACAATGGCTTGGCCCATATGAAAACTGTTGTCTGGGTTCCATCAACCTGGCTGAACATTATGGCGAAAATGGCACTGTTGACTGGAAAAAACTACGCGAAACAACAATTCTCGCGACCAAATTCTTGGATAATGTCGTCGACAAAAACGCTTACGTCCCTGCCGTTCCTGAACTCCGCGCTTCCGCTCTTAATGCGCGCCGTATTGGTCTTGGCATAATGGGTTTAGCCGATCTCATGTACCATTGTGGCGTACGGTATGGTTCTGATCAAGCGCTTGAATTTTCCGGTCAGATTATGGAATACATCCGCTTTTACAGCATGCAAACCAGCATCAAACTTGCCGAACAAAAAGGCGCTTTTCCAGCCATCAAAGGCAGTATCTACGATCCAGCCAATATGCGCTGGAAGGCTCCCACCCCACTCAAACCCTACACTCAGGACTGGCAACGCCCCGAAATCAACTGGCAAGATATCATTGATGGCATCCACGAACACGGTATCCGCAATGCGGCCCAAACCACCATCGCCCCCACTGGCACCATCGGCACCGTGGCTGGCATTGAAGGCTATGGTTGCGAGCCTGTTTTCGCCCTGGCATATATGCGCCATGTGGATGATCGCGGTAAAAGCCTTACCCTCACCTATGTCAGCCCTCAGTTCAAGAACGCTATCAAAGCCGCTAATTTACCCAAAGAAACTCAAGAAAACATTATCGAGCAAGTACTTGAACAAGGCAGTTGCCAACACATTGAAGAGCTGCCAGACGAACTCAAACGTGTCTTTGTGGTCTCTGCTGATATTACTGCCGATGAACACATCAAAACCCAGGCTGCTCTACAACGCTTTGTTGATAACAGCCTGAGCAAAACAATCAACTTCCCAGCCGGTACCACCGAAGAAGAAGTTGCCAACGCCTTCATGCAAGCCTGGGAATTAGGCTGTAAAGGCATAACTGTTTATATTACGGGTTCTCGCGATGTTGTCGTTTTAGAAACCAAAGCCACATCCGAAGCCAAGGAAGCCCCACAATCAACACCCCAAACCCTACTCTATGGCGAAGACCTTCCCGGTCAGCTCAGTTTCTGGCAGGACAGCAAAAAGCCCCGCCCACGCGCCTTGCATGGCTATACCTTCTCAATCGAAACCCCTTTAGGCAAAGCCTTTGTCACTATCAACGAAAACGGTGGCGGCCAACCCTTTGAGGTCTTCATTAATACCGCGAAAGCCGGCTCAGAAACTGCCGCCCACTCAGAAGCCATTGGTCGTTTAATTTCGTACACCCTGCGTATCGCTTCGCCCATTGAACCACGCGAACGTCTGCGCATCGTCATGGAACAATTGGGAGGCATTGGTGGAGGCCGCTCATTAGGCTTTGGCCCCAACCGTGTGCGCTCTTTGCCCGATGGCATCGCAAAAGCTTTGGACGAATACCTTTATCAACAACACTTTGAGCAAGTCCCACGCCCTATTTACAGTCCGCCACAGGAAACTTTGCCTATTGAAGCCGTCAGCAATAAAGGCCAAAGTCAGGCCCACTCACCATTTCATAAAATTGGCGAGCTCTGCCCCGAATGTGGTCAGGCTACGCTGATCAACGAAGAAGGTTGCCGTAAATGCTACACCTGTGGGCATAGTGAGTGTTAGTAGACTGCTAATCAAAGATAAAAGGTCTCATTTTTGAAATCATTAAATGAGACCTTTTTAATTATCAGATAGTTTTTAATTAATGTCTTTGATCAGTATCATTTCTTTGTTGTCTGTCCGTCATTCATAAATTCCATCCAAGACACTAAATCTTTTACATTATTCAAACAGTTTCATTATTTAGTTTTAAAAAAGGCGTTGTATATTAATTTGTTTGAGTTTAATATTTATTTAAACAGTCTTGAGGAGTTGTTACTATACTGGATAATGCTATTACGGTAATCAAATTACACAGGAATACTATCGCTTTCAAGATATGTTTGGAGAAATAGCTATGAAAAAGGAAAACCGACGTCTAACAAGAGTATTGTCGATCATATTGGTTATTTTGTTTCTGGGACTAATCTTTGTTATCGGAATGATGCATTACACTGTCACTTCTTCATTTACACGGGGCGATTATCCCAACTATCCGGTGGTTAATTACAGATATGAGCATTACCAAAGTCAATATCCACGCGAGGAAATCACATTCTTATCCGGTAAAAATCGCTTGCAGGGCTTTCTTTATGGTGATAAGGATGCAGGTCGACTGCTCATTTTCAGCCATGGCTTGGGCAGTGGTCACGAAGACTACATCAACGAAATTATCTACATGGTTAATGCCGGCTATCGCGTTTTTGCCTATGATGGCACAGGTTCTGGAATGAGTGAAGGCAAAAGCACGGTTGGATTGCTACAGTCCGCGCTTGACCTTGACGCGGTATTCGACTATATCCATTCATCTGACACGCTGAAAGACCTGCCTGTTTATCTCATGGGCCACAGCTGGGGCGGTTTTGCTGTCGCTGAAGCTTTGGGACGCCATGAAAACATTGTTGCTGCGGTTTCGCTGGCAGGCTACGCCTATCCGACTGACCTGCTTATTGACCAGGGTTCGCAGATGATGGGGCGGGATTTAAGCGGTATGAATTTTTTCTTCAATATTAGCCATCTGCTAACTTATGGGCCGAAAAACTTCATGCGCAACGCCGTGGACAGTATCAATTCGACAGATACTCCCATCCTTTTGGTACATGGCAATCTGGACGAAATGATTCCGCTCGACAAGATTTCGATTATCGCTTATCAGGATAAGCTGATTAATCCGAATGTGCGAACACTGATTATCACCGCGAAAGGGCAGAATGACCACAATGGCATACTGCATTCTGCCGAAGCTGTCCCACATATCGCAAAATTAAATGAAGACTTTACGGCAAAGATGAATACCATCCAAGGTCTTCCCGAAGAAGAACTGGAAGCACGTGCCATTGAATTTCGCAGGGAGATGGTTGAAGCGGCTGACCTGCCGTTGATAAATCAGGTGAATGCGGAACTTTTTAGTCAGATTCTTGCGTTTTTTGATGGAGCTTCTCGCTAAACAAATTAGCAGGTTTTTAAGCACATATAATCTGGCTAAGCCAGATTGAATTCAAATCGATTTAAATAGAAGTGAAAGGACACGTCATGAAAAAAGCCACAAAAATTTTGTACTATATCAGTCTGTCAATCAGCATGTTGGTGGGTCTTTGGCACTTTTTTGTGCCCCATCTTTTTCAATGGTACGATTATCTCCCTATGCAATATGAAAATTTAATCGTAGGGATTGATTATGTAAACTATTGTTTTTCCGCTTTGCTGTTTGGAATTAGCCTTATTTTGATTTTATTAGGCAAAAGCGCGTTTTCATTAAATCGTGAAACGATTATTTTTTATACCTACTTGACTGTGGTGTGGGTCTTTAGGGCTTGTTTGTCTGTTTTTATCGAACCATGGCCATTAGAACCCAGTCCAGTGGCGGCCATTAGTCAGTTGGTTGCTACAGTGGTCCTGGCTATCATAATGGTAGTTGTTACGATTAGTCTTTGGTGGACAAGTCGCAAGAATGCGTTGGCAACTAACAAATAGACATAAAAATTAGTTGTTTCGAAGAAAAAGTAGATGAATCGCTTGGCTTGGTTTGCTGAGTTTATTTTTCGTGTAGCTTAGTTGTGAAAGGTTTTAGCCACAAGACATTTTCAAACCTACTTAAAATGCAGGAATAATCTGCCAACAAATATTTAACCCCTAAAAAATTTTACGAATAGTTTACAAATCGTTGACATTCTTTTGATTCACGACTATACTTTAAGTATAACTATTAACACGCGTTAGTTAAGTAGATTAGTGCAGATTTATTAATTTAAACAAGTCGACTTACATATGAAAAAGACAGTTACAAGTCAGGATGTTGCCGATTTAGCAGGCGTATCAAGAACGACTGTATCTTTTGTCTTGAATAATGTTACACGCTACTCAATCAGTCCCGAAACTGCCACAAAAGTTCGTAAAGCCGCCAAAGAGTTAGGTTACGTGCCTAATGCCTCTGCCCGCGCTTTGGCATCACAACAAGCAACAGCGATTGGTCTCATGATGACCCGCAGTCCTGAATATATCGCTAACGACCCTTTTTTGCCCAAGATTTTGGGCGGATTGATGGATGTCGTGAAGCAATATCAATTAGGATTACTCGTTGAATGGGTTGAACCCGGTCAACAACTACAAACCTATCTGGAACTCACACGCGCTCGTCATATCGATGGCATGATTATTATGACACCCCGTGAGGATGATACTGGCCTCAAAGCCTTGGAAGAAGCTGAAATCCCAGCTGTGTTGATGGGTTATATACCTGACTCTAATTTGCACTCCGTCGATATTGATAACGTGCAGGCAGCTAAAACTGCAGTTGAGCATCTTATTAAACTGGGTCATGAACACATCGCTTGCATCAGCAACGCTGCCAAACCTTACACTTCAGCGAACCAACGCTATGAAGGTTACAAAGCCGCGCTGACAGATGCTGGCATTGCTTTTGATGAAAGCCTGGTTCGTTTCGCGGATTTTAGCAGTCAATCAGGTTATGACTGCTTGAAGGCACTTCTGGAAGAAAATGATGACTTCACTGCTGTTTTTGTGGCCAGTGACAGTGTTGCCTTTGGCGCGATGGCAGCTATTCGTGATGCTGGAATGAGAATCCCAGAAGATATTTCCATTGTTGGTTTTGATGATATTCCCATGGCGTCATACGTTACGCCTGGTTTAACAACGATTCAATTGCCCGCGAAAGAGATTGCAGAACAATCCTGCCATCTGCTGATGCAATTGATGCAGGGTGATTTTAGCCAAAATCGAACTATCACCTTGCCGACCCGACTTATTGTCCGTCAATCTACGGCTCGTCTCGAAAGGAGGCCATAAAAAGAATTGAAACTCGCCACAACAAACTTAACAAAAATACAAACAAAATTTAAAGGAGTAGTAATGAAACATTTCAGTAAACTTTTCTCAATCACAGCAATTTTGCTGGTTTTCGCCCTCGTTCTTGGTGCTTGTACAAAGCCTGCACCAGAGAAAACCCCAGTGGATTCTCCAGTGGAACCACCTGCTAAAGAAGCAGTTGTAGGCGATATCGATTGCACCGGTGTAAAGGAAGGCGATGTTGTTACAATGCTTTACCAGTGGTCTGGTGAAGAAGAAGCCAAACTTACCGCGATTTTGACACCCTGGCTTGAAGCTTGTAAGGCTTCCGTTAGCCCCGAAAGCTCACGCGACCAGGCCCTGCTTGACACCCGCGTGCAAGCCGGCACACCTCCAGATATCGCTTTTTGGCAAGTCCCCCAATTGACCCAATACAAAGATAAACTCGTCCCCATGGACACCCTTGGTGCTGACAAAAGTAATTATGCTGGCTACTGGGGTGACATTGGAACCATTGATGGTAAATGGCTCGGCTTGCCCGTCAAAGCTGACCCCAAAACTTTGATTTGGTACAGCCCCGCCGCATTTGAAGCTGCTGGCTACACTGTTCCCGCGACCTGGGACGAACTCGTTGCACTGGTTGACCAAATGGCAGCTGATGGCAATGTAGCCTGGTCAATGGGTATGGAATCTGGCGACGCAACTGGCTGGACTGGTACGGACTTTATCCAGGACATCCTGCTGGTTACCCAGGGCCCCGACTTTGTCAACAAAATTATTTCTGGCGAAATCGCCTATAACGACCCCGCTGTGAAAGAAGCCTACGAAATCTACGGCAAATGGGCTATGGATCCCGCCTACACCGTCGCTGGTGCTGAAGGTACCCTTTCAACTGGCTTTAACGACGCGATTTTAAAAGTCTTCTCGGATACTCCCGAAGCCTTTATGGTTAAGCAATCGGGCTTTGCCAGTGGCACCTTGCTCGGGACTTATCCTGACAAGGTCTATGGTAAGGATTACGCTTTCTTTGGCGTCCCTGGCGCGCAAGGTCTGCAGGGTGGTTCTGACTGGCTGATGGTCTTCAACGACACCCCCGCCGTTCGCTCCCTGGTGAAGTATCTGTCTTCAAACAAAGGTGGTGAAACCTGGGCAACCATCGGTTTTGACCTGACCCCCAACGCGGCTGGAAACGCGTTCTACGCAACAGAAGAAATGATTCACAAGGCTGAGTTGCTTTCTTCAGCAACCG
>CAZTEP010000020.1:0-10323 GCA_964612325.1 uncultured Anaerolineaceae bacterium | reverse complement strand
ATGGCATCCACGCCAAATGTCTTAATTCCCATCCTATACATCGCCTTGGCATGGATTCTGTCATGCCAAATAAATCTTCTTAGCACCTTTGGTATAGACCACTCTTCCCCATAACTTCCGCTGTAAACTTTTCCGGAAAGAAAGTCTCCAGTTAATTCCAACGCTTCAAATCCTCTCATCCGGGATTCTACAATCGTTCCTTCGTTCGACACATCCACACCAATTTCTCCCCAGTAATAAGCATTGACGTTCTTGGTATGGATGTACATTTCTGAAGCAGTACAAGGGCTTGTCCCATAAAAGGTTTTTCGTGGTGACAAGGCCGTTTTATCTTTATCCGGAAAAGCATTAAAGAGTCTTAAAATGTCTTCAGCGGATTTGAGAACAAGCCTCTTTAGTTGCGTATATTCTTCAATAGATAAATCATGACGTTCCGTATCAAACAAAACATCTGAATCCGCATCACGAATATCTAAATCGGACACCTTTTCCTGAATAATCTCAATATCCATTGAAGATGGCACGGGTTCTTCTAACCAGGCAAAATAGGACTCTATTTCACCTGGCATCTTTCCTAAAGATTCTTCCTTTGAAGCGCCACGGCTAAAAGCACCGATAACATTACTTGAGTAAAGCAGGCTGTCGTTTTTATTATGTTCCCAAACACAATGGATTTTCATTTGGGTTTTTATACCAAATCTCTATACTTATCAAAGAGATTAATTCCAATGCGGTGGCGCGGGGACGGGTTCTTTTACGCGTTCTTTCAACAAAAAGGCTATCAGCAAACCAAAAACAAATCCGCCAATGTGGGCCCAATAAGCCACGCCTCCTCGCGCGGTTGACACCATCGAGCCAATTCCACTAAAGAATTGCATTACAAACCACAATCCCAACACAAGAACTGCCGGCAAGGGACGCAAACGCATAAAGAAACCAAAGGGAATAAAGGTATAAACCCTTGAGCTCGGATAAAAGACGAGATAAGCACCCAAAACGCCAGCAATCGCGCCAGAAGCACCCAGGGAAGGCACATTTGAATTCGCATTAAAGAAAACATGCAACAAACTGGCAAAAACACCCGCGCCCAAATAAAAGAGCAGGTAGCCAAGATGTCCCAAACGATCTTCAATGTTATCGCCAAATATCCAAAGATAGAGCATATTGCTAATAAGGTGCAACCATCCACCATGCATAAACATGGCTGTAAAGAAGGTTTTTACAACCCTAAGTGAAAAGTTTTGTGTTACATCAACAGGAATTAACGCGTTATTCAATACGATGGAATCTATTTTTTGTGGATTAAACATCATGGTCATAAAAACAATGATGTTAATCGCAATAAGCATGTAATTGACATAAGGAATACGTTTGGTCTTAATTTCATCACGTATAGGAATCATGATACCTCCTAACTATCGTTAGTTTTTTTCGTTTTTTCAGTTTCTGAGAGCAGACTTTTAAGCCGGGGATGTTCAGCATAAAACCCGTGTTGTTCCTCCGGTAAAAGGACGGCAATACGACACATCACTTCATCCAACGCGCGTTGCACATAATTGCGAGTATGTTCACCATCTTCAGGCTCAGGCAGATAAAACGGTTCGCCGAAGTTAATTGTAACATCCATTTTACGGAATTTTTTGAAAGCTTTCCCCATATCAGCAGTACCGACAAGTCCCACTGGAATAATTGGCACGCCAGTTTTCATAGCAATTAGCACCGCGCCTGGCTTAGCCTCAATTAGCTTACCCGAGCGAGAGCGTTTCCCCTCAGGAGCAATCCCAACAATCCAGCCTTTTTTAAGGTATTCAGACACCTGGCGCATAGCTGTTAAATCACTTTGGCCTCGGTCGACCCATATCACTACCAGTTTTTTGAGTATCGAACCAAAAAAAGGCGCATTACGATAATTACTTGCCACCATTGGAATTACATCTTCTCGTTTTGTGGAAAGCATCAAAAATACCGTGTCAAGACGGCTAATGTGGTTGGTAACGAGCAGTGCACCACCAAGCGATTCTGGATATTCTGGATTAAGTACCGTTTGATTGCAAATTTTTGCAATCAGTTTGCGAAGGAGTTGAAATAAACCAGTGCGACTGATAGTCATAAGATTTATGCTCTCCAGTTAGATATTCCCGTAGGGCTTTGTGACATATAAGGTGTTTCTGAACTGTTTTCATTGTGCGCTTGACGCGTTATTTTTTGGCTTAAACTCAAATATGCCAGCAATATGCCTGTAAAAAGAACACCCAAGCTAATATAAACAACGATATCAGGCAACTGAATGGAATGCAAACTCAAGAGCATCCCTTGAGCGACAGCCATAGTATTCCACAGACTGTGTAAAAGAAAAGCGACCAAATATGCTACTAAAGCATGCCTGGGACTTTTTTCACGCCAACTTCTCGCCAACCCCCAACCCACAATGCCACCAGCAAAGGTATGCAAAAGCAATCCTCCTATTCTGCCAAGAACCAAGTAAAGCCAGTCTGAAAAACTGGGCATTAACAAACCCTGCACGCTATATAAATAGGCCTCAATAAGGCCAAATCCTGCGCCACTCATTAAGCCAGCAATCCAGCCTTCACACGGACTGATAACACGCGGTTTAAGAAACCATACGCCTATTGTCTTAAAAAGCTCTTCTATCAAGGGGCCAAAAACGGCGATCATAAGAAAAGCGATTAAGACAAGGGTGGGGTTATTTGACAAGGTCTCAATGAATCTTTCTGGATTGGTGCTGAGAGTTTCCATCATCAACGGTAGGTCTATCTTATCAGACACGACAACCAGAGCCATTGTAACAATAAAAATTAAAAGAAGTATTTGCACGAGCATGATGTACAAGATACCAAAACTCATGCTAAAGCTAAACAGGCCACTGTCTCGCTTGAGGTTTGCTCCCCAGTAATTACGCAATCCGATTTTCAAAATCCAAAACATCGCGACAGATAAAGCCAATATAGTAAGCAAAGGCAACAAAAAATCAGGGGCATTTTGCGCGTTGAACACAAAGTATCCATCAAGGATTAAAATCGGCAAAAGAACTATGCTCCAATTGAGCCATTTTTTAGCTTTGTTTGGCTGTCTTGGGCGATCAATACCGTAATAAACCTCGCGGGAACTGATAACAGAGACCAAACTGATGCCAGCTAAAAACAAAAAACCAAACCCCATCGCCCAAATACCTGGAGTAAATTCTCTTAAAGGGAGATCTCTATCACTTAACTTAATGCCAACAAAACTGAATACTGCAATTCCCAAAAAGACAATAAAAATAAGAATGGACACCACCAGTTGGGTGGTATCCATCCATGTTGATTTTCTTTGTTTATTTTCTTGCATGGCTTGAAGTCGATCCGCTATTATTCTTCGTCAATTACGATTCTGAGAATCTTATCGCCTTCAAAATCAGGTGCTGGTTGAGCAGAAGGATCGCGCAGGGTAATACTCTTGAGCACATCTTCGCCCTCAATCAACCGCCCCATAATTGTATAGCCACCATTAAGCCATTCAGCAGGTGCAAAGGTAATAAAGAATTGGCTGCCACTGCTGGCAGGCGCATTGGTTTTTGCCACAGCCAACAAATAGGGTTGGTCAAACAATAACTCAGGGTGCGTTTCTTCCATATAAGTATAGCCAGGACCGGACATGCCTGATCCGGTAGGATCGCCACCTTGCGCCATGAAATCCTGAAGCACACGGTGGAAGGTTACACCATCATAAAACCCTGTACGTGACAGATGGACAAATGAGTTCACTGCCAAAGGCGCAACATTTGGGTAAAGTTCAAAAACCATTTTACCTTTTTCAGTTTCCATTGTGGCAATATAGGTCTTTTCAGGGTCAATAACAAAGGGTGGACATTCAAACGATAGCTTTTCTTCAGCTCTCATGGTCTCAATCACCATACCAAGAGTCCCGGAATCCCAGCTTTGTTGCCATGGATAACCGTTAATGAACAAAGATGGTGTGGCATTGATGCCTATACTCAGTTGAAATTCTGTTTCTTCAGCAATCTTAGTAACAATAGCCTCACTAACCAAATCAGCGCTAAATTGTTCCACATCCAAACCGATTGCTTCAGCGGCATCATTCAACCAGCCAGTAAAACCCTCAATGGTCAGGCTGTTCCACTCTAATTGCGCTTCAAAGATACGATCATGCATCTCCCAGAATTTACCCTGCGCGCCAGCGGCTTCGGCAGCCTGCGCGGCCAAAGGTGCCAAATTGTGGAATGACAAGGGTAAAGAACGGTAAACCAATCGCACGTCATCAGGATAGGCTGTAATCAGCTTATGGGATTCGCTGGCAAAAAGCGCGCAATAAGGACATTGAAAGTCCGTATAGAAGATGATGGTCATCAACGCATCCTTCGGACCCAGAACCCAATCTGCATCACTGATTTCCGGGACATCCGGTATTTGATACTGAGCGCGTTCAGCTTCTGTTAGAGGGCGGAACATAGGTTCGGCAGGATTACAAACCATTTTGCCATCTTCAGTGGTCAGTTCAAAATCACCAGTCCTAACCAGTTTAAAGGGATCTTCTGCTGAAACAGGATTTGTACCAGGCTCAATAACGGGTGTATCTATCGCCGTTTCATTTTCATTGGGATCTGGTTCAGTTTCAGGGTCGGGGTCAACAACTTGTGTATCTTCCGAGGGTTTTGTGGGCATATTCTCGGGTACAGGAACAACACCCTTGCATGCGCTAAGGCTAAATGCAGCAATCAAGAGAATAAGCAAAAGTTTTGATATTTTTTTCATAGTTTCCTTTCATACGACCCGGCTAAAGCCTTTGATCGCTTCATTTCTATATTTTATCCTTTAATCTATTCAACACAATTTGACGTAACAAGGTTTGAACTTGTTCCTTGGATTGTGAAGCATCCACAATTTGCCAGCGCTCAGGCTCTTCTTTTGCCAATTGCTGATAGCCGGAACGCACCCGCTCATGAAAAGAAATTTCATAAGCGTCTAAGCGGTTCCATTCATCAATGCTCTTTTTGCGCGCCAGGCCGGTTTTGATATCTAAATCCATCAAAAGAGTTAGATCTGGTTTTAATCCTTCGGTAGCAAATTGAAGCATGGCTCGCAGACTATCAAGGTTCAAACCATGGCCATAGCCCTGATAAGCCAGGGTCGAATCGCCATAGCGGTCACAAAGCACCACTTTACCCTCAAGCAGCGCGGGGCGAATGACCTGCGCAACCAATTGCGCACGCGCGGCCAGGAACAATAGAATCTCGGTGCGTGGTAAAAGTTCGGTATTTTCCATGCGTACTAAAACCTGGCGAATTTGGTCACCAATTGAAGTGCCCCCAGGTTCACGGGTGCAAAGCACTTGATAACCTAACTCTTCAAGATGGTTTGCTAATGCGGGTATTTGACTGCTTTTGCCACTGCCTTCAGGGCCTTCTAAAGTTATAAACATAATTAATCCCGGTAAATTCTCACATAACGATTGGGGTCTTTGCCAAAGGATTGTGACACCAAACCATATTCTCTGGCTAATTCATGTTGTTTTTTGCGAATATAAGCAGAATCGGGTTGAAGGTCAACATAGCGCTCGCCGGCGCGTAAGAGGTCAACCGCAATTTCAACCTGTGCCAAAGCTTCATCATCTTTATCACGTTGTTGCTGAGGGGTAGCCAGACCAAATGAATCGGCTAAAAACTGCTCAATTTGCTGAGACGTGTTTGATCGAATAACAAATATTGGAAGACCTTTGTTTTCAGCATCAATGACAGGTTGCAAGCGCTCACGGTAATATCGCCTTTGGGTAAGCAAAAGATCCGCCTCTTTCAGGTCACGCGCGATAACAGCCGGCGCGTTCATACTTTTCATAGCCTGCAAAAGACGATTGCGCGCGACACCAAAGGGAAAAATGCGTTTCTCGCGTCCATCATCTGTTTTGATAATGGGATCTTCAGGGTCAACAAAATCTTCATAGCGCTCTTTACGCGTGCGTTGTGGCGCTTGATCAGCCACATTCACCCTGCGTTGAAAAGGCGAGTTGTCCATATTACGCCCGCCACGCAAGCTTTGATTGGCATTAAGTGGTTTGGGCTGGCTCGCTTGAACCATGCGGATTTTGCCTTGTTTATCGCGGTAACGCTCTTCAGGCGCTAAAGGATAACCTCGCAAACTGGC
This sequence comes from uncultured Anaerolineaceae bacterium, assembly GCA_964612325.1. GTDB lineage: Bacteria > Chloroflexota > Anaerolineae > Anaerolineales > Anaerolineaceae > Mesolinea. Next base: position 4,165 of record CAZTEP010000020.1, on the reverse strand, counting down.
ATCCACAGCGCTGGCAATATCCCGGTGCACATTAAGATGGTCCCGCTCTTGAATTTCAACGAGAATGTTAAAGGTGGGGGGAGAGCGACGCTCAAGTACCGTTTTTTGGGTACCTCTTCGGCGTGCTTCATCGTCAGATAAGGTGACCGATTCAATACCGCCTACCAGGTCAGAAAGCGTGGGGTTTAAAAGCAGATTTTCAAGGCCATTGCCGTGCGCTGTGCCAATGAGTTGCACACCGCGTTCAGCAATCGTCCGCGCGGCCAAGGCTTCAAGCTCACGGCCAATTTCATCAATCACAATGACTTCAGGGTTGTGATTTTCAACAGCTTCAATCATCACCTCATGCTGAAGTGATGGTTTTGGCACTTGCATACGCCTTGCGGCACCCACCGCGGGATGTGGCACATCACCATCTCCACCAATTTCGTTGGAGGTATCTACAATGATGACACGTTTTTTTTCGGAAAGCGTTCGGGCAGCTTCGCGCAAAAGAGTGGTTTTACCTACACCGGGTTTGCCCAAAATAAGAATACTTTCACCAGAGTAAACCAAATCTTCAATAATATCAATTGTGCCATACACAGCACGACCTACACGACAAGTAAGGCCTACGATGCGCCCACGCCGATTGCGGATGGCAGAAATTCTGTGCAGGGTACGCTCCATGCCAGCACGATTATCAGCGTCAAAATCGCTAATGCGACTGGTAACATAATCAAGATCATCATGGCTTATATAACGGTCAAGCAAGCGTATTTCTTCAGATACAAAACGCGCGCTTGGGTAACGGCCAAGATCTAAAATGATTTCTAAGAGATTGGCAAAATCGTTTTTAGAGCGAACCGCATGCGCCACATCTTCAGGCAACACACTTAACAAGGCTTCAAGATCATCTGTGATGCCTTGGGTTCTACTATTTGTGTTTTCGTTCATCACCCTTGATTTTATCGTATTAATATGAATTAATCACATTGTCACAATTATCAGCGTGTTGGACTTTTGTTAATCTTTCAATTAGGTGATTTGTTACAAAATCAAGGATTGCGGTTGATGGTAAAAACAGTACCTTCCGCTTTGCTCTTTTCAAAGAACCCTTCGCGGGTTTCTTCTGGCAAACGGTCTCGTAACGCAAGATAACGAGCGATTAAGGCGCGTTCTTCTGTCATTTGATCTGTAAGTCTTCCAAGAGATGAGCGCAGCCAGGGCATATATGAGCGCGCGCTAAAAGTGACCGGTCGGCCATATTCCGCAAAAAGACTTTTCAACAAATCCTCAAAAACAGCAGGGCGGTTGGCTTCAGGCAAAGCAAAAGGCTGTGCCCAAAGACCCTTGCTGCCATAATCCAAATCAACGTAGGCTATCACCTGCCCTTTTTCATTGGTAAGAACCTTACCCAAAACTTTTGAGCGTGTCATTGGCTCATAGCTGCGAATTCGCGAGGGCACAAGGGTCTGATAAACCGCACGTATTCCTTCAAAATCCCTGGCAGTCCAGGTTTCCCATTGGTTTTTTGAGGGCAGTTCACTTTGAACGAACGGAAAGGTGAAGCATTGATGGCTCGCCCAAACATAAAAATTCGCCTTACGGAAGGCTTTGAGGAAAGGCGAACTAACCGGCAGATCTGCCATAACTTTGATTAATCCCCATTCGCCTATATCCTGCAACAAAGCCTCAATTACCGCGCTTAGATTGACATTATCGGGTTCAAGCGCACTAATAAACTGGAACTGAGCAAAATCTTCCTCTTGCCATTGAATCACTCTGGCCATTGCCAGTGGTTTTCCATCTTTCTCAAGCACCGCGCCGGCGTGTCTCTGCGCAAACAAAGAAGAAGCCATGCCCATCAGGCTCATCGGCTCACCATTGGTCACCACACGCAAAAAATCGAGATTTTCCAGCTTAGCTGTTTGTCTCATCAAAGTGCTAAAATCAAGCGCGTTGAGTTTGCGTAGGTTGTCTGCCATATTCACCGGTCTTTACTAACACTAATTATAAAAGAAAATCAGCCTCAATTAAGAGGCTGATTAGATTGATAAGCTTATGCTGCATTCGCGAGTGGTCTACCAACCGCGTGCAGACATACGTTCAACGTCACTCAATTCGCCAACCGAGCGACCTACCATGGCTTCGCCCAGATTACGGCTGACACGTGCCAACACTTCGGGATCATCATAATGTTTTGTTGCTTCAACGATAGCTTTGGCGCGCTTTAGCGGGTCGCCGGACTTGAAGATACCAGACCCCACAAAGACACCTTCAACACCCAACTGCATCATCAAAGAAGCATCCGCAGGTGTAGCAATACCGCCGGCTGCAAAGTTGACTACAGGCAAGCGCCCCAAACGACGAACTTCCATACACAGTTCATAGGGTGCCTGAATGTTTTTGGCAAAGGTCATCACTTCATCATCTGGCAGTGAGAGCAAATGGCGAATATCACCATACACACTGCGCGCGTGACGCACAGCTTCAACCACATCACCGGTGCCAGGTTCGCCCTTGGTGCGAATCATCGCCGCGCCTTCACCAATACGGCGCAGTGCTTCGCCAAGGTTTTTTGCGCCGCAGACAAAAGGCGTGTTGAAAACATGTTTGTTAATATGATATTGCTCATCAGCTGGGGTGAGTACTTCAGATTCGTCAATATAATCAACGCCGAGACTTTCGAGAATCTGAGCTTCAGCAATATGACCAATACGGCATTTTGCCATAACGGGGATGTCCACTGCCTCCAAGATTTTCAGAATCAGCTCGGGGTCGCTCATACGCGCGATGCCACCTGCCACCCGGATATCAGCAGGCACACGTTCAAGCGCCATAACGGCTACCGCGCCAGAATCTTCAGCAATTTTGGCCTGATCAGCGTTGACCACATCCATAATCACGCCACCTTTAAACGCCTCGGCTACGCTTTTCTTCTTCTCATAACTGGAAACAGATTTTTCCATTAACAACCTCCAAACAGTAATTCTTCTTTCATTTCGATTGTACCACTTAAGGATATTAAAAGCCTTAGAGGGACATTAATAATAAGCCTTGTAGAATGAGTCTTGAACTTTTTTTACTTGGTACACAAATCTTTATCCAAGATCTCGCCAAATGTACCAGCCTTATTTTTTACCATAACAACGTTTTATAGCACTTATGCACATGGTTGAAAACAATCACTTTCAAGCGATTTGTGGCAGTTAGCGATTGAATTTCAATCCATTATCATTTTTAAAGCCGTATTGTCTTAGTTCTATTTTACTCTCATTCCATGCGAGAGGTTCTTCTTTTCCGCCACTTTATTAAGAAAATGTACCAATAGTGATAAGCAGAATGATACATTATAATGTAATAGTTACTGAACGCGTCTATCAAAGTGTTTTGGAAAAAGCGATGACTAAATTAAGAAAAAATCAATACAAGAAGAAAGCTCCTGTAATATTAAACCTTTTGGCTTCATTACCTGTTGCATTATTACCGTTTGTTTATTTCCTCAGTAGGAATATAAGCCAACTAAGTTTGGTTGATATCTTCTTAACCCTTGGCATAGTTAGTTTGCATTGGCTGATTATTTCGGTTGTCTGCTTAATAATCTTGAGGGATTTTAGTAAAGCAAGTTTGGTCACCAGCATTGTTATTATTCCAATTAGCGGTTTTCGGGTTGGATTAAACTTCATTAATCGATTTTTACCTGTTTTTTTCTATTGGCACGGTCTTATATTAATGTTGTTGTTTTTTGGGACCCTTTGCTATCTGATTCATCGTTTCATAAAAAATGAAAGTGTAGCTAAAATCAATTTAATCATCGGTGCAGTCTTTCTCTTTCTAATAATTTATAATGGCGTGCCTATGGCATATAAGCTGGTGAGAGACTGGAAACCACAAAACAAACAAGTTAATAGTATATCCGTGGAACAAAAAGACGCGGAAAACTTGCCGAATATTTATTTTTTTATTTTTGATGAGTATAGTGGCCCTGAAGGGTTGGAACGATATTATAATTTTTACAACCAGAAATTTTACAAGAACTTAACCGACCTGGGATTTAATGTTTCCTTGACCAGCCGTTCTCATTCCCTGCTTACAAAAGAAGAAATTCCGAATTTATTGAACTTATTTTCAGATGCTACGGGAAACACAATCATGACTAAAGATTCTATGTTAAAGAATCCTG
>CAZTEP010000019.1:0-10879 GCA_964612325.1 uncultured Anaerolineaceae bacterium | reverse complement strand
TAAATATGTTCCTGGATTTCATCAAGATGGTCCATGAAGTTTTCGCTGGTGATGCGTGGGGGGCCTTCTGTTGGTGTGGGACTGGGGATAAGAGTCGGGGTGTTGGTTGGTGTGGGCGTGAAGGTAGGGGAGGGTGTGTTAGTTTGTGTGGGTGTGGCGCTTGGCTCAGGCGTGGGACTTGGCTTAAGCGACGCCAATAAATTACAACCAGTACTGAACAGTATGGCAAGCAAACAAAGCAAGCTTATTATTCTTTTCATCTTATCTCCTTATTGGTGATGAACAGACTTGTTATCGTTACCATCTTAATGGTGCTGATATCATCACACAGTTGTTTCAATTGTCAAAAGCAGCTTAGCAATTAAGGACCTGTAATCTCATTATAGGCTTCAATAGCGGTTTCTAATGCTTCTTCCTCAACTGCTATCAGGATGTTATAAGTGAAGTTCTTCTCTTTGTTTAATACAGCTGGTGTTCCAGTGTTGACCATCGCTTCGATAATGGTTTCGAGCTCAAGGCCTAAGGCTTCATATTGCTCATGATTAGTAAGCATCACAGTGTAGCTGACAAATACTTCATTGCTATCATGGTTGATAAAGAGAAGTACAAGATCCATACCCCAGGCGGAGGCAATTTGGCGGGCTGTTTCTGGGTCTGTTGCTATACCTTGTTGCACAACGTTTTCTAAAAACTGGATTAAGAAAATTTCACCCATGATGTCATAGGTTACGATTTGCCATTCTTCTGGCAGTACATCATATAAGCCTATATATTCGAGATTGGTGGTGATTTCGTTTGGATAACGCTCAGGGTGAACAGCGGAACTCGAGAAAAGGGGCATGTTAAGCGCGATTTCAATCATCTTCGGCAAGCCATATTCTTTGTCAATATGCTCAACAAAAGCCATGCCATAATCCGCAGGGATGCCTGCCCGGGCACGAAGATAAAGGGGCACAACGTCATGTATTAGTGTAGTGGGATACATGTAAGCTTCAGGAATTTGAGCGTCGGGGGAGCTATATTCTTCAAGCCATTTTTTGACAGTGTAAAGGGAGGTTCCTCTGCCAATGGCACTTTTTAAGTTTTGTGTGTCGGTTAGTTCCCCTGCTTGTGAGAGCGCATCAAAGTTGTCTTCTTTTTCAAAACGATCTAAGAAGACATAGGTTTCAATAGCTACGATAAAGTTGACTAATTGCATCTCTGGGTCAACATAGTCTTCAACCAGTTTGACCTGATTTTCGGCATAATCGTTTAGAACGCCACCCCAAAGCTCTTCCTCAATGTTGACCATGTTTGTGAGGTAGCGATTGTAATCATATACCGGCGAGGTGAGGTTGAAGAGGTTATGGATAACTGAATCGTAAAAATAATCATAGGGATCGAAAGTTTTTTCTCGTTCCTGGAAGACTTCAAGATATTCATCCATGCTGATAAAGACAACTTCCAATGGTTCAAGGTCTTCTACCTCAAAAAACTCAAAAATATGGTCTTGAATTTCATCAAGATGATTTAGGAAGTTTTCGCTGGTAATTGGAGGTGGACCCTGAGTTGGTGTGGGGGTGGGCACTTCGGTGGGCGTGCTGGTGGGTTCAGGAGTGAAAGTAGCCGTGTTTGTTGGTTGGATGGTGGGGGTGTTGGTTTGGGTTGGTTCTGGTGTTGGACTGGGTTTTAAGGAAGCAATTAAGTCGCAACCTGAGCTAAAGATGAGAATAAAGGCGCATATAAATAAGAATAATTTCTTCATAATTTCCTTTCAGACAGCTGTTTTCAGTTCGAATTGTACCAGGGAATAGCGGATTAAGTCTTTTATATCGAAATAGAGTCTTAATCATTTGTTCCTGGCTGCCCTGGACTTTTTTGGTTTTGGTGTGGGTAGTTCTTGCCATGTGGCTCGTAGAAGCTTAACCAAAAAGTCCTGGTCGTCCAGATCTTCAAAGACATAAGAGAGCTTTGCACCGGGATAGGCGTAGCCTGCAACAGCATTCTCACCCAGGAGTTTAGCGCCCGCTTCAGTTTTCTTCAAAAAGACCTGGTTGTCGCACACCAGGCCTATTATCTTGCCGTCAAGATAAAGACCATACTCACCAAACATCTTATTGGCAACGACCTCTCCAGCTGGAGCGAGTTGATCAAGCACGTAATCAATGTATTCTTGCGTACAGGACATTATTCCTCAAAAGTCTACAAAACAAAAAAGGGCTTGCCAGTTTCAGCAAGCCCTTTAACCTTAAAATCTTACATGGTCAGTGCCATAACAGCCTTTTGGGCGTGCAGGCGGTTTTCAGCTTCATCATAAACCACCGATTGTGGCCCCAGGATAACCTCGTTGGTTACCTCGATATCGCGATCGGCGGGCAGGGGATGCATATAAATAGCATCATCCTTGGCCAGTTTCAAGCGGCGTTGATCCATAATCCAATCCATATAACTGTCTTGCAGCACTTTACCCTGGGCAGGGTCGGCAGTAGTGAGCAAAGGTCCCCAGCTTTTGGCGTAGACAACGTCAGCATTCTTCATACCTTCGTCCATGTCATGGACAATCTCAAATGACGTTCCCCAGCGTTTGGCTTCGTCAGCGGCTTGCTGTTCAATTTCAGGCATGAGCGGGAATTCTTTGGGATAGGCCAAAGTTACGTCCATGCCAAAGCGTGGCATTTGGATAATCAGTGATTGTGGCACGGAAATGGGTTTGAGATAAGAGGCGGCATAAGCCCAGGAAACAACAATTTTCTTGCGCTTGAGGTCGCGGCCTTTTTTCTCCATGATGGTCATCAGGTCGGCCAAACATTGGAAGGGATGATAAATATCGCACTGCATATTGAGCACGGGCACACGGCTGGCTTCAGCTACTTCGTTGATGTATTTGTTACCGTCTAACCAATCGCAGTGGCGGATAGCAATGCCGTCGAAATAGCGGCCGTAAATTTCGCCGATTTCTTTAGCAGTGTCACCATGTGAAATTTGGGTGGTCGTGCTATCGATAAACGCGCCATGACCGCCTAATTGCGCCATGCCGGCTTCGAACGAACCGCGGGTGCGGGTGCTGCTGAAGAAGAAGAGCATCGCCAAAACCTTATCGCGCAGGTAAGGATGGGGTTCGTTAAGCGCGCGCTTGCGTTTGAGATCCCAAGCGACTTCAAGAACGGTTTCAACTTCTTCTTTGGAGAAATCGAGATCGCCAATTAAATCGCGACCATGTAAAAACGTTTGCATATTTACCTCCGAGGTGTTTTCTTGATTTGTATTATTATACCAGTAAGGGACTGTTTACCCTGAGATTGCCGTCAGCAATTTCAAAGACTAAAGCGAAAAACAACCATATTATAAAAAACATGATATCTTTAAACACGAGGTCTTATGTCGCAAAAAACGGTTCAATCAGTAGAACGCGCGCTGGATATTTTAGAGTATATTGCCAATCAAAATGGTGCTGGTGTTAGTGAAATTTCGCGTGCTTTGAATCTAAATAAATCAACAGCGTTTGGTTTAATTAGAACGCTTGTTGCCCGACATTACCTTTTTAAAGACGAAAAGACAGATACTTATTATCTGACCTTACGGCTAAGCACACTGGGTAATCGTGATGTTCTTCACCAGGCGGTTGTAGGCTCCGCGAGACCTTATCTTGAGGACTTACTGGCAAAATATGGCGAAACAATTCATTTGGTCATGGCGACACAACAGGCAGTAGTGTATATAGATAAATTAGAGGGTACAAAGTCTATACGTGTCGCGACCAAAGTGGGCGATTCACTTCCAATGCACTGTACCGGGGTGGGAAAGGCGATACTTGCGTTTAGAACCCCCAGTGAGATTGGTGATTACATTCAAAAAACGCGCTTGCCACGCTATACACCAAATACCATTACCGAGGCAGAAAAACTGGAAGAAGAACTTTCCACTGTGAGACAACAAGGTTTTGCTGTGGATAATGAAGAGATTCAAACCGATGTCTTTTGTGTTGCCGTTCCCATCCCTGATTATCGTGGCGATGTGAATTACGCCTTCAGTATCTCAATGCCCAAATTCAGGGCAACAGAGCCACTTGTAGAGCAAATGACAAAAGATTTACTTGAAACGGCACAAAAAATCAGCGTAACCTTTTAGTTAAATTATCCCCTTGACAGAAAAAACGATATGGGTTTATAATTGTTTTACAATCAAATCAGAACAGTGTGCGGTAATATCGCACAATTAGGAGTTAGATGCCCAAACCCGAAGAGAAATATGAAATTACGATAAAAGATGAAGACCTACAATTCACTTGCAGGCCCAGCCAAAGTGTCATACAGGCTTTGGTTCGTGTTTCTCCGGATCATCCCATGCATGGTTGCCAGAATGGTGGCTGTGGTGTCTGTAAGGTCCGCGTTCTCAAGGGAGAATATAAAACGGGTTTGATGTCAGCTGAACATATCAGTGAAGAAGAGCGAGCGGTGGGATATGCGCTCGCTTGTCGTATATATCCACAATCCGATATGCTTATTGCTTTTATCGGTAAAATAAAATAGTAGAAAAAAAGGAGATATCATGGCACTAAAAGGCGTACTAAGAGTTGGATTAATCCAATTCCGTGTCCTCGATTTTGAAGACACACTTGTTCACTATCGTGACCGGCTTGGTTTGGATGTCGTTGGCACTATTGACGAAAACCGCATCATGCTCAAAGGTTACGATGAGTTTGACCATCATTCCGTGGTTTTGCATCGTTCGGATCGACCGGGGCTTGATTTTATCGCTTTCAAAGCGGATTCCGCGGAAAAAGTGGAAGATATAGTCAAGCGCACACAAGCGGAATATACTTACCCACTTACCGAAATTAATGACCAACCCGGGTATGGCACTATTTATTGTTTTAAGGTTTCAACAGGGCATCAAATCGGTATTTACAGCGAAGTCGCGATAGCCGACAAAAAACCCATGATTCACAACCCTCATATTTGGGATGAAGAACCGCGAGGCATGGGTGTGACTCACTTTGATCACGCGCTTCTTTATGGACCAAACGCGGCTGAAACGGTGAAATGGCTGACTGAGGTTTTGGGCCTGGCGATTACAGAAACTCTCGCTGATGGCAAGGGTGGAAATCTTTGCACATGGATTAGTGGTAGCACACGTGGCCATGATGTAGCAGTCCTGGAGTTCCCTGAAGAAGGCAAACTCCATCATGTTTCTTTCCATCTTAACAATTGGGCGGATGTTGGCCGGGCAGCTGATATCATCGGCCGTTACAGTATCTCGCTTGATGCTGGTCCTATGCGTCATGGCATCACGCGTGGTCAAACGATTTATTTCTTTGATCCATCTGGAAATCGTAATGAGACCTATGCAGGTGGCTATGAATTCTTCCCCGATCATCCTGTGAGGCATTGGGATGTGGAATGTGCTGGTGAAGGTGTGTTCTACTACAATAAGGCATTGAACGAACGATTCCTGAGTGTATATACATAAAATCGGATTTAGAAAGAGGTGTAAAGATATGGAACGACCTGAAATTGGAAAAAGTGTAAAGACTGGTAAATATACGACCAACTATCTGGAACAGGGTGAAGGATACCCCCTCATTTTCATCCATGGTTCAGGGCCTGGTGTTTCGGCATATGCCAACTGGCGTTTGGTTTTACCCTTGGTTGCTGAAGTTGCGCATTGTTACGCCATGGACATGATTGGTTTTGGATATTCTTCCAAACCCAGTGATATTGAATATGGCATCGATCTTTGGACTCAGCAAATTGTTGATTTTATGGATGCCTTGGGTATTGAGAAAGCAGATTTGGTAGGTAACTCTTTCGGCGGATCGCTTGGGCTGAGTATGTCCATTAAGCATCCGGAACGTGTGCGCCGTTTGGTAATGATGGGTCCGATGGGAGTGCATTTTCCCATTTCTTATGGGTTGAATGAGGTTTGGGGTTATCAGCCTTCCGCAAAAAAAATGTATAAATTGTTGCAGCTCTTCTGTTATGACCAAAGTTTCGCGACGCCGGAATTAGCTGACACGCGGTATCGTGCCAGTATTGAGCCCGGTTTTCAGGAGGCTTTCGGTAGTATGTTCCCAGAGCCCAGACAAAATTCGGTAAATAATCTGTCTTTTACGGATGAGCAAATTAAAGCGGTTGAACATGATGTCTTAATTGTTCATGGTCGTGAAGATTTGGTTATACCTGTATCGAATGCTTATAAACTCATCAATTTGCTTGATAAAGCAGAGTTGCATGTCTTTGGGCATTGTGGCCACTGGACACAAATCGAACGGTCAAAGGATTTTGCGAACCTTGTGAAACAATTTGTAACAAAATAGCAGATTTTGAAACGAGGGGCAAATCTTGCCCCTCGTCTTTTGGAGATTATTATGAAATTGGAAGCTATCGCTGAGGCTTTGTGGTGTGCTGAAAAAGATTTTATGGTCATTGATCCGATTAATGTCGATGGACAGTTGAGCATTGATGATGCATATGTGATTCAATCGCTGAACAATGAGCGCAGAGTACAAGAAGGACATGTTGTGACTGGTAAGAAAATCGGTCTAACCTCAAAAGCCATGCAAGACTCCCTGGGTGTGCATCAACCAGATTTTGGTTTGCTGTTTGATAGCATGGAAGTAAAGCATCAGCGCATTGCTGCGAAGACAATTCTTCAACCCAGGGTTGAGGGTGAGCTGGCTTTTAAGCTCAGGCATGATTTGAATGACGCGGAAACCATTCAGGATGTGCTATGGGCAACAGAATATGTGATGCCAGCGATTGAGATTGTTGGTAGCCGTATCCGCGACTGGCGACTGACAATTGTGGATACTGTTGCTGATAATGCTTCATGTGGGATGTATTTGCTTTCTGAACGGGGTTTTGACCCCTTATCTGTTGATATGCCTTCCCTTCAACTTTCTTTATATCGCAATCAGGAAAGAATAAATCATGGCGAAGGTTCGGCTGTATTGGGCCATCCTGCCCAGGCAGTGCTGTGGTTGGCGAAAAGTTTGGCCAGGTACAATGTAAGCCTTAATAATGGGGACATCATCCTGGCAGGAGCTTTCTCAGCTGCTGTACCTGCTTTTGAAGGGGATCATTTCATTTGTGATTTCGGGGAGTGCGGGCAACTTTCACTCTTTTTTGAAGAAGGTTAAATATGAAAAAAATAAAAGTTGGCATCATCGGGCCTGGTAACATTGGACAGGACCTGATGATTAAATTGTCGCGCGAGGAATTACTGGAGTTAGCTTGTGTTGTCGGTATCGCTGAAACACCGGGTTTGCAGCGCGCGCGGGCGATGGGAGCGGATGCCTCACCTTTGGGTGTGGACTATCTGATTGAAAACCATTCGGATATTGATATTGTTTTTGATGCGACCAGTGCCAAGGCACACGAGGCAGCCTCAGAAAAATTGCAAAAAGCAGGCTATTTTACATTGGATCTCACCCCGGCTGCTATTGGGCCTTATTGTATTCCGGCGGTCAATCTTAATGAGGCTGTTTTGGCTGAACCAGAACTGAACCTGGTGACTTGTGCCGGGCAGGCGACGACTCCAATGGTTGCCGCGATAAACGCTGTGGCGGATGTTTATTATGCCGAGACGATTTCGTCAATCAGCTCCAAAAGTGCAGGGCCAGGCACCCGGGCAAACATTGATGAGTTTACTCAAACAACCCGAAAAGCTCTCATGAATGTGGGTGGGGCGGATGAAGCCAGAACGTTAATAATTCTTAATCCTGCTGAGCCACCGATTTTCATGAGTAACACGATTTATACTCGTGTTCGTAATCTGGACATGAAAAAGATTGAGCAAGCTGCTTATCATCAGCTTGAAACAATGAAGTCCTATGTGCCTGGATATCGTTTTAAAACGCCGCCATTCCTTAAAGATCCTCATGATGATATTGTGATGATGGTGGTTGAGGTGGAAGGTATGGGAGATTACTTGCCTGTTTATGCGGGCAACCTGGATATCATCAATACCGCCGCGATTGCTATTGCAAAAGCCAAGGCGCAACAGATTCTGGGAGGATAAAATGGCTAACATTAAGATTACAGACACCACTTTACGTGATGGCAGCCATTCTGTGACGCATCAGTTTTCTTTGGATGAGATTCGGCGGATTACTCAGGCATTGGATGAAACGGGTATCGACATCATTGAAGTAGGTCATGGAGATGGTTTACAGGGTTCAACCTGTAACTATGGTTTTTCGAAGGAATCTGAGCTTGATATGATTCGGATGGCTGTAAAAACCGCTAAGAAGGCTCAAATTGCTGTTTTGCTCATTCCTGGCATTGGCACTGTACCTGACCTTGAAAAAGTACACAATCTTGGGGCGCAGGTAGTGCGAGTGGCAACACATGTCACCGAGGCTGATATTTCGGCCCAGCATATTATTGCGGCAAAGCAAATGGGCTTTTTTGTTGTGGGTTTCTTGATGATGGCTCATCGCGCGCCAGTTGATACGGTTGTGACAGAAGCACTCAAGATGGAGTCTTACGGGGCGGATGTTGTGTATGCCACTGATTCTGCAGGCGCAATGTTGCCTGAGGATGTAAGAGCCCGTGTTTCAGCATTGCGTGCGGCTTTGCGGGTGCCAGTTGGATTTCACGCACACAATAACCTCGGTTTGGCGATAGGCAACTCCTTGGCTGCTTTGGATGCAGGTGCTACCTATATAGATGGCTCGCTGGGAGGTTTGGGGGCTGGTGCGGGGAATGCTGCTACTGAAACTTTGATTGCTGTTTTGAAACGACGTGAAATCTCTATTAACAGTAATCTTTACACTGCGATTGACAGCTGCAGTCAAGTCTTGCGTCCTATTCTGGAAGGGCATGGCATTCATGCTCCAAATATGCAAGATCCCCTCATGCTGGGTTACGCGGGGGTATATTCCAGTTTTATGCTGCATGCCAAACGCGCTGCCAAACGTTTTAATGTGGATTATCGTGATATTATTCTTGAAGCCGGACGCCGTGAGGCAGTGGGTGGACAGGAAGACTGGCTTTACGAAATTGCGGAAAATATCTCAAAAGCTTGATATTTTATGGGTGGGGAGGGTGTCTTTCCAGCAAGGCACCCTTTTTTGTTTGTTAAAGAAAAGTACTTATACAAAGATGCCATAAAACAGAATCTCATCTTTGCGTACTCAGAAACAGATTACACTTAGGATGAACGAAATGTTGTTTCTTTCGTCTTAATAGTTATGAAAGACAAAGCTGTTGTTATTTGATATGGTGAGCAAACAGGTTTCCGACACAAATGCGGTGGGATATTTGAATTCCTGGTTTCCAAATTTGCAATAGCTTCTTATTAAAAATGAAATCACTGTTGGTTTGGAAATCAGTCTTTGCTGGATTTTCCAATCATGGAATGGACATGGACTGATTCATTAATTGAAAACTAGTTGTTTAAGAAATACGACTTAAAGGATGGATCTGTAAAAGTTCATGCATTGTAGGACCTGGAAGGCAAGGCATGGAACATTCTTCATGCCTTCTGTCCTTATGTGTCGCAATAAGAAAAAATTCAGAATGGCTTGACAGGTCAGTATCGTTGACGTCTGTTTAAAAAACAGTTATTATCAAGTCATGAACGGTAGCGAGAAGAAAAAAAGCTGGTGGAAGCGCTGTTGGGAAAAAATCAACCGCGAATTTCGCTGGTTTTTGCCTGGTGTTGGTTATAAACGCTGGCTTGCTTTAACTGTTGTTGGCGCGATGTTGCTTGGTTTGGGCATGGCGGTAATTATTCTCCAATACTATCGTACAACAACGAACGAATTCTTAACGCCAATACTGGCGTTTTTATCATTGCGTTTCTTTCACCGGCCAATTCGCTTTTTGCTGTTTGGAGGGATTGGCTTTTCGATGATTCTCATTGGCATTTGGGGCGCTAATCGTGCGATACTCAAGCCATTTGAGCGCGAGGGTCGTCCAGCCTGGGAAGCTGTGCAACAATACCGTCGCAAAGAGCGCGGTATCAAGGTTGTAGTTATTGGTGGTGGGCATGGACTGGCATCTTTACTGAGTGGCATCAAGGCTTACACACATAACATCACCGCTATTGTTACGGTTTCGGATGATGGGGGGTCGTCGGGTGAATTACGCCGCGATTTGGGCGTTTTGCCTCCGGGGGATATCCGCAACTGTTTAAGCGCTTTGAGTAATGATGAAGCTTTGCTTTCACAGGTTTTCCAATATCGGTTTAAATCAGGTGTTGGTCTTGAGGGCCACTCTTTGGGCAATTTATTTATCACAGCTCTGGCAGAAATTACAGGGAGTTTTGAAGAGGCAGTAGCAGAATCGGGCCGCGTTTTGGCAATTTATGGGCAGGTTTTACCATCCACGCTTAGCAATGTGCAGTTGGTAGGCGATGTGCGTATGCATGACAGTGATGCAATTGTGCAAATTAAGGGAGAAAGCAAAATTACTAAAGCACACGGCAGAATATTGCGTGTTTTGCTTGATCCACCAAACGCGCAGGCTTATCCGCCGACAGTTTCAGCCATTTTGAATGCTGATTTGATTCTCGTTGGACCAGGCAGCCTGTATACCAGCATTTTGCCTAATCTGATGGTGTCGGGTTTGGTTGATGCCATGCGTAGCAGTCGCGCTGAAGTTTTTTTTGTGTCAAATGTGGCTACACAGAGGGGTGAGACCGATGGCTTTAATGTGACGGATCATATCCATGTTATCGAACAGCATGTCGGCAAGAACCTTTTTGATTTGGTCATTAGCAACAATAATTACAAGGGCGATTTGGGTGAGGGGGTCGATTGGGTGCGCAACGATGCCACCAGCCGTCGGGCTTTTAAGATTTATGAAACGGATTTGGTTGATGGTCTTTATCCCTGGCGGCACGACTCAAAGAAATTAGCCAAAGCTATTATCAACGTCTTCGAAGAACGCACCGG
>CAZTEP010000018.1:2622-11162 GCA_964612325.1 uncultured Anaerolineaceae bacterium | reverse complement strand
TTTACTCATGACATTTTTGTTGATAACAATGATTATGTTGAAACTATCCTTAATCTCATTAAAGACACTTTCAAGCCCAATAAAGTCGTTGCCTTAAATGAACATGTTTCTGCTGCCTCATCATTCCATGTATCTTCAGATATCAAGTTGCAGGAAGGTATTATTTGCGATCTTGGGAAAAAGCATCTGAAGCTATCGTATTTCAAAGCAGAAAATAATGTTATCGTTTTCAAAAATCAAAAAACTGAGCCATATTCCAACCTTGAAGATTGTTTTTTAAATGAACTTAATATTCCTGCTGGACTACCAGAACCTCAAAAAATACAGGTTTTAAAAGATTTCAGAACTGCCTTTTTTGGTAAGGATAAATCAGAGCATTATTTCAACGCTTTGGATAACGCAGTGATGAATGATGATGATGGTGGTTTGCAATCTTTGCTTTTCTTTGAATTCCCGTTACCTGAAGAACTGAAATCAGCAGGAATAAAAAACGCCTTCTCTTACAAAGACGTTTACACTCCCTATAGCACTTTTGCAAACGGGATTGTTAAAAGAATCGATGGATTCATAGCCGAAATTGACGGCCTGAAACAAACAAATAACTTAGCAGTATACGTAATCGGCGCTCCAGCTCGAGTCATCGGCTTTGACCACCTGCTCAATCAAAATTCCATGAACATATCCCCTTCGTTTTCATTTTATCTCCCTCCTGACCCGAAACACGCGATTGTGAATGATTCCATAAGCGTTGTCCTAAATAATATAAAAATCTATCCGGATTTCACTGTCAAACTCCAGTATAAAAAGAAACTCATAAAGAACGGTAAGATTGTCTATATTATGAAAGATATAGAAACAGCCAAGACACTTAATTTGGGAGAAAGAAAAGAATTATCGTCTGTGTTAGTAGATTCGAGCACAAGTAATACTGGGATTTATCAAAATGGCAAAGAACTTAATAGCAACGACCATCTCACTAAGGGGAAATACAGCCTCTGGCAGTCTGTATCTCGTTTTGGCATGCCCGTTTTTTATCTGATTAAGCGTGATGATGCTAACACCAATCCTATTATCTTAAAAAAAGGAGAGCAACAAAATGTTTAAAAATGGGAAATCAGTTATCGAAAGTCTTGTTGAAGATACTGGCAATAACATAAATGACCTGACTATTCAAATACCTCGCTTATTGACTGATGCCAGCAAATGGTGTCTGGATACCCATAATGCCGAGAAAGACTACATTAAAGACCGTATCATCAATCAACTCGAAGTGTCTCTGCCAAAAGTCCAAGATAATTTTAAGCAATTAATCGATAACAACAAGAGGCAATTACGCCTGAGAAAGGAAATAGTCGCTTCAATAAATGATCTTCGTGTTGAAATCATCGAACTCAACATAACGTGTTCATCCCTCCAAGAGCAAGAGAAAGAATACCAAAAACAAATCAATAAACGAGATGCGCTCAAAAAGAAAGTTGATGAATTAAATGTTATCATTGAAATACCATACAATGAAATCAGCTGTCTGGATAAAGAATCAGTCGAACTGATAAGTAAGATAGCAAACTATGAAGATCTCAAGGAAAACAAAGAAACGCTCATCAAAGAATTGCCTAAACTCATCAAGGTGGTTAGCGCAATAACAAAATTCATAGAATCAGAACACTTAGGAGAGATTGAGGAATTAACCCAAAAACACACCGCTTTTCAAGATAAGAATAAAGAAAACAATAGAGAAATCAAAGAGATTGAAACCAGGATAAATTCAACAATACAAGAGAATCAAGAACTTGAAGATAGACGCAAAAAGTTAAATGATGAGTTGATAGAGGCTGAAGCAAAGAACAGGGTCTTGCAAAATTCATTAAACGAAAGAAAAGAAACGTATGAACAAGAAGTTAAAGCCCTGGAAGAAGAATATAAGCGTAACAAGGATATGTGCGAACAGTTAATCAAAGACAACATTCCCGATGAAATAAAACAGATATACGACAACCTTGAGTCCTATAAGAATAAATGTCGCATTGAATTGAATAAACTCAATAAAGTTATTAAACCTTTTGTGCCATAAATATCATAAAGCAGTAAAATAAAAAGAAATAAGTTCCAAAATCCTTTTGAAGGTAAAACAAGCGAATTAGTAACTCGTATTTGTCACATTTTTCGCTGTTTCACACATATCCTATGTGAAGGAAGAAATAACAGCTTCTCTGAAACAGGCTTCAATAAAACAGGTTAATCAAAATATTACCGGAGGGTTTATGAACATAAAACATAGCAAACTACACAATCCAACTCAGTTTATTAACTTCGCACATTACCACATTGGATCCAAAGCGTTAGGGCCTGGCAACCGAGCCATTCTTTGGGTACAAGGTTGTGATCGCAATTGTGACTCTTGCATTTCCCCCGAATGGAAAAAAAGAGTTACCGCAAACCTCATTGAACCTCAAGCCCTGGCCAAACTATTACTAAAAGATGAAAGTATTACTGGCATTACAATCTCAGGGGGTGAGCCAATGCTGCAGGCATCTCAACTTAAAGTTTTCATAGAAGCTTGCCGGAAAATACGAGATGTTGACATCATTTGCTATACCGGCTATACCATAGAAGAAATCAAAGCGGATGACCTCCATCCAGAGCGGGCTCAACTCTTAGAGCTAATAGACCTCCTCATCGACGGCCCATATCTAACAGAAAAGGATGATTTGCTTGGGTTAAGAGGCAGTTCGAATCAAAACATCATTCTCTTATCCGACCGTTTGAAATCATACGACTTTAACAACAGCAAACGAACTGTAGAAATGCGTCCTATTGATAACAACGAGATTCTCATGATTGGTATACCAACACCAGCAATTCAAGCTTGTTTTTCTAAAGTTGCACAAATCAGATCATAATTTGTCACACTTTCATACAATTGATACATTAACAAAGTGAAGAGGAAACACAAAAAAACACCAAATTATAAAAATTTAAAGTTATTAGTTTTCCTGATTTTTCATTGCCCTTTTCTATACCTCCTTTCTAAACGAGAGTTTTTTCCTCCTCTCCTGAGGTTTTTTCTCTCGTAAACCTGCGAAGGCCGAGTTCCTCTTTCCCTCGGCCTTCATAGGGCGATCAAAATGAATAAGCAACAATCATTCTTTTGAGATTTATAACAATTACAACATCAATCAACTTTAGTAAGTGCCACAAAATCAAACCCTATAAGAACCCAATCAATCTAAGGAGATTACCATGAGCGGAAGAAAATACACCCGAGTTGAACCTGTAACCCAAAGCTACGTTGAACAAGCAATGCAAGACATTCAAAACCGTCTGAATGCTCAAATTCAACTGTTAAAGACTGCCATCGAAAAGGAACGTGCCAATCGAGCAGAACAAAAGACAATCGTTGAACAGTAAAAGCAGTATGAGCAAAGTCTTCAAGAAGCTGAAAACCGACACGCTACTCAAGTCGCGAAAATCCCGCTGAATACAAAAAGATGCGACCACAAAAAACACCAGGAACTAAAAAGATCAACCCTTAAGCTTCAAGAAGGTTTGCGAGAAGTCGAACTGACGCTCCGTGAACTTGAACGTGCCCTGCAAGAAAAATGTTTCAAAAATCAAACCCAATAAGAACCCAATCAATCTAAGGAGATTACCATGAGCGGAAGAAAATACACCCGAGTTGAACCTGTAACCCCAAGTTACTTTGAACAAGCAATGCAAGACCTTCAAAATCGTCTGAATGCTCGAATTCAACAGTTAAAGACTGCCATTGAAAAAGAACGTGCCAAACGAGTAGAACAAAAGACGATCGTTGAACGGCAAAAGCAGTATGAGCAAAGTTTGAGTAATATTGTCAATGAAAGTTTACAAGAAGCTGAAACCAGACATGCTGCTCAGATTGCAGATATCTCGCAGAAAGCAGAAAGACGCAACTACGAACTGCGCCAGGAACTGGAAAGAACCACCAAAACGCTTCAGGAACAATTGCAAGCAGCTGACCAAAACCGCCGTGAACTTGAACACGCCATGCAAGCAGAACGCTCTCAAAATCAAAAACAATTCAAAGAGCTTCAGTTGCATATTCAAGAACTCAGGGAAGAAGGTATTGAGTTACAGAAAGGTATTGCCGAAAACAAACAGAAAATTTTAGACCTTAGAGATGAAGTCAACCAAGAATTTAGCACTCTGTATCAAAATCTTGAGAATGAAGCCATCATCCGACAAGAGGCTGATGCCAGAATTCAAGCTCAGATTGACCAGATTAAAGAAGACAAGGAACGCAGCAGATTTGTTGCTAAAGTCTGGATTGAAGATGGCGCACATATTGCGGACTTCATTAGAAAGAACTACCAACATGAACGTTTCATGCCGGGAGAATTGGAACGCTTGCAACGCCAGCTTGACCAAGCTCAGGAATTCTTGAACAACGACATTCCAGATGCAGCCTTGGCCAACGCCGCTCAAACAACGCACAACTTATCCGCCTTAAGAAGACGACTTGAGGTGCTTGAAAGCGAGTGGCTCCACTACAAAGATACAGCAACTTTACAAATCGAAGCACTGCGTGAAGCCATTAAAGACCAACAGAATGTCTTTCTTGACCAAGACCACAATCACCCAATCGATACTGACCATTGGTCTCAAGGGGAATTAAGTAAATTAGATCAACGCTTAGAAGCAATATACGCAAAACTAACACCACAGGATTGCGAATATACAACTCAAGAACTTAAAGAATTGACTGAGTCCCTTAAAAATGATGAAACCGTTCTAAGCGAGATTATTGATGCTGCTATTTCCAACATTGTCAGAGCTCAAAACCGTGCTGAAATTTTAGAGACCTGTATCGAAAGTTTGCTTAACGCTGGTTATACCCTAAAGGGATGGGTTTACGAAGGCGATGATAACCGAGTGGGTATGGTCGCGCTTGTAAATAATCAGCTTGGTGACACCATCGCTGTGACGGTAAGGGATGATGGTAACGGATCTGTGGTGATTATTGAACAAGACACAAACCGTCCAGTTGCTCCAAGAGAAAGAGAGGAAAATGCGAACAACATTGTGGATGGACTAAACCGAACCGGCATTAAAGCCGAAATTCCACGAACAATTCAAGAAGCACCTTCTAAAGAAAACACAAATCTTGAAGAAGTTATCAACCGAAATGTTAAACCCGTGCCGGTTGTTATCCCCTCAGTTAAAGACCAAGCCAAACACCGCGCTCAAATCTAAGCGCGGTTTATTTTTCAGTAAACAATGAAGGAGTTCAAATGGAAAGATTAAGCGAACTAAAATCAATCATCGATAGCAATCACATTGCTTTTCTACACGGTAGATTTTCATTCGACACATTCATCACGAAAAGGTTTGTCGAAGTGGATCTTAATCACGCGCTTCATGAAATCCTAACCGAAATGGGGTTTGAAAGAATTGTGCTCGTGGATTATAACACCCGCATTTCATTTTTGGATGACAGATCAAGAGCTCTGTGTTCTCCATCACATGTCGCGCCATCCAAAAGTTCAAGTTTAAACTTTGTGGCAGGACCTTTAGGAAATTTGAGAATCAGCTCAGACAGTAGAAATGCTTCTCCATCCGTCATTCCTGAGACTAATTACAGCCAGGTGTCTGATTCAGCCATGGTCGCACATTTAGATCAATGGATGAAAGATGAAACCGTTCGAACAGCCATCATTATCTCAGACGCTGAGACTACTTTGACAAACATTTTCCATCGAACACCAACAGAAACGCGCTTTAATCAATGGCTAACACTCCCCACAAGCAATAAAAATATCTGTTTGCTGTCATTCCCATGCGAAGACCTCATTAAAAGAGTAGAAGCGCATGAAAGAATTACCCATATTGACGCGTTTGATACACGTCTTAGAACCAGAAGAGCAGATTTCGAGATTCCCTCGCCCACCATAGAAGAAATCACGCGTCTCATGGATTTATTAAGGATAAAGTATGAGATTAAATATCAATGGAAAAACGACGCATATATCAGGCGCACTTTAAACAACAACATATTATCTATTAATGATCTTAAAAATCGCATTCGATCCGAATTACTCATAAGCTCAGACCTTGTCGTCCAGATTCTTGGTGATGACCATGCAGGTAAAAGAGGATGGAAAGACTTGTTAGATGAGATGGTTGGAATGGAAGAAGTAAAAACTTTCATTGAGCGAATTGCAAATACGGTAACGTCACGCAGCTTAAGAGAGAAAATGGAAACAGATTCCAACTGGCACAACCCCATCAACCTCAAATTAGCTTTTTTAGGTAATCCGGGTACAGGTAAAACAACAGTCGCTAAACTCATGGGGGCCGCCTTAAGAGATGTTGGTGCTTTAGTTCATGGTACTGTTGTAGAAACAACCTTTAAAGATTTCGTTGGAATCAATGAAGAAGAAACCGGCAGAAAAACCAACGAGTTAATTAAAAAAGCCCAGGGTGGGGTTTTGTTCATTGATGAAGCATATCAGTTGACCGAAGATGATCAGACTGGTTTGGGTAGTATGGTCATCAACACATTAGTCCCCGCAATATCAGATAAAAACCTCAATTTTTGTTTGATTTTTGCTGGTTATACGCGTGAGATGGAAAAATTTCTTGACTCAAAGTCCAACATCGGTCTTGCCAGTCGGATAGGAACCTCTAACCGTCTTTATTTTAAAGACTACACCCCGAAGCAATTAGAAGAGATTTTTTACAAAAAGCTCAAATCAAAAAGGCTTGAACCTTCAGATTCCTTCAAGAAGGCTATCTCTGAAGTTTTAACCGGAATGTACAAAGCACGCGATATAAATCGCTTTGGCAATGCGCGTGCTGTTGAAATGTTAGCTGATGCGGTTGATATCTGCTACTCTTCAGATGAAAAAGCGCTTATTGATCCTCCAGATACTACCCTCACCGATAAGCATATTCCTAAAGCCTATCGATGCTTTTTGAGTGTCGCCCCACCAAGCGAGGATGAATTTATGAGCTCGTTTGATCAACTTGTCGGACTCAAACAGGTTAAAGAACAGTCTCGCGAATACCTAACAAAACTATTCCTAAACCAAGAACGCAAAAAGAATAATAAGCCAGCAAGCAACCAAAGTTTAACAATGGTCTTCATAGGAAACCCTGGAACTGGTAAAACGACTGTTGCTCGAATGTACGCTGAGCTGCTCCATAAGCTTGGTTTAATCGTCCAAAACAAGACTGTTGAGATTAGAATGTCAGATGTCATCTCACGATATGTTGGTGGCACAACGGGTAAAGCACTTGAAAAGCTTCAAGAATCTGTTGGTGGCGTTCTTTTTATGGATGAAATCCACGAACTTACACCTTCAAAAGATGCCTCCATGGATTATCGCACAGATTTTTTGTCAGCCTTTATGCAATTTATTGACCAATATTCAGGCAAGGTTGCCATTATTCTGGCTGGCTATCCAAGTGGAACCAGGGAGTTTTTGGAAAGTAATCCCGGTTTAGCACGGCGGTTTGGCACCATTATTGAGTTTGAAGATTATAACGATGTCGAGCTGTTACAAATTTTGCGCAATCACTGTGAAAGAATGCAAATCAACCTTCCAGCATCACTGGATAATGACATTTTGAAATATTTCGAAGCGAGACGAAAAGATATCGATAGGATATTTGGAAACGCGAGTGAAGCGCACAGCCTTTTTAATGCCTTGGAAACTGAGATGGCCAATCGATTTTATCGGTCACAAAATAAAGAAGATATTGACACTTTCAAAGCTGAAGATATTAACAATATCCTTGAGCGATTAAATATAAGTCAGCCAGTTTACTATAAACATTTTGATTTGGTCTCTCAATTGCCCAATACCCCAACATCCTTAAGCAGAGCAAACCTTTCAGACGCCGTTGGCTTACTTAGAGTAACGCATTCTAAAGACGCGTCAATAAACGGCTATGGCACTGGTTTTTTGGTATCACCTAATGGCTTGATGATCACAGCTTATCATGTTGTGGAATATGGTAATTTATTCAGTTTTCGCTTGGATAATAATGACACTGAATATGAAGCCACACTTTTAGGATTTGACAAAGAAAATGATATAGCTGTCTTAACTTTGCCAAAAAGAACCGATTATCCTTACCTTGACATCTGTGAAAAAGATTATGAATTAACCCGAGGTTTAGACTTAGATTCTATTGGTTATCCTCATGGTGAAGATTTTGGAAAAGAAATTACGATTAGCTCAGGAAAAATCAGCGCCTTGCGTGATCAAAATCGCTATATCCAATTCACAAACCCCGTAACCCATGGTAACAGTGGTGGACCGCTCACTCTCAGTGAAAATGGGAAAGTGATAGGCATAGTGCTTGAAGGCTCAATCGACGCGCACAGTTCAATGAATTTCGCGCGCAATATACATCTCATTTACGATCTCTTTAGCACAAAGCCTCTATTGGAGTGAAAATAGGACAAGGACAAATGGAAGTGTTTTTGATGATAGAATAATTAAACAAAACAGACTCATTTTCTGATCGCGTAATTTCAATTCTCTCAGAACTAAGTC
>CAZTEP010000018.1:0-2612 GCA_964612325.1 uncultured Anaerolineaceae bacterium | reverse complement strand
TAGCATCGAAAAATTATGTTTATTTTCAGTATTACTGTTCAAGTTGGGCACTAAACCGTCTTACTTTGAACGCTAAAATATAAAAGGAGGAAATAAGCATTGGATAATAATCATTATCAAGAAGTAAATTTCAATTGTCCAGCTTGTGGTCAAGACTCATTGGATGGAAAAACACTTTTTTGTCCAACTTGCGATTTACAGGTAAGCGAAAACGAGGATTTAAACGATACAATAGTTGTTGATTCTGAGAAAGAAGAAGTATATGCTCAGGAAATCGAAACCCGTAAAATTCAATTAGGAGAAGCAATAAAGGCCTCAATTGGATCTGAGTATGAGCAGGCTTTTCGTGATCGGGCTATTGCTATAGGGTTAAATCTTGAATACATGCCTGAATATATCAATAGAAGAAAAGAAAAAACTGATGCTATAAAAAATATCTTTAAAGAAATCTTTAAATCTGAAAACAAGACCTTTATTCTGATTGAAGACAGTCCTGAAAAACTCAATATTTGTAAACTTACGAAAAAACATAATGATATCCAAGCTGAATTCAAGGAAACTGAGTGGACAAAAGAATTTTCGAGAGACTTAAATATCAGAGCGTTGCAGCTTGTTGCTGGATACAAAAAGCTTAACAATAATTGGTTAAATAATCTGCCACATAATTTCGTCGCAGCTTGCGACCAGAAATTCCTATGTTCCAGATTCAAGCATGCCAAACATAGCGAGCAATTAAAAGAAATTTTTTATATCGATGATAACCATCTAATTCATTATCAATCTAACAAAACTTTTTCTGATCTTATCAATGAGCTTTGTCACAAAGCGCCATTAACTGAATCCATCAAAGTTTACTCAGCAAATTTAGATATTACCTCGGCTGAAATAAGCAAGGTAAGTTACCAAGCTATCCCCATTTTTCTCCCTGGTGAATTCATTGATGACCTTGGTCCTGTTACATTAACGCTAAAATCCAATCGAAAAATCGCTGGTCCTTCTAAGCTTTATTTTTTCAATTCAGATGTGTTTGGAAGAAGTGAAATTTATGAAACAAAAGTAGATTTAATGCCAAATCAGACCTCAACTGTTAAAATAAGTCTGGATAGGCGTTACCTGGCTGATTTAAAAGTCAATCAACATAAAGTTTCAAAAGTAGAAAATATGGTAGATCTTCCTAAGGAAATTAGCCATGATACCCCTCAACTTGAGGTCTTTTTCATTCTTGACACACTTCTAAATCTCATAAAGAAAAATGACAAAATAGTTGATACAATTGAAGGATTCATTCTAAGAAAACACTTCATTATTAATCTTATTGATAAGATTGTTGACTCATTTCCCCTGCATGATGTCAATTTCAAAACCTACGCTTATAGTTGTGATTACCTTCCCAGTTCTAAAAAAAGACCCGAACACTGGCCTAATGATACTGTCATATTGTTTAATGGCAATGCTGAAATAACAAAGCGGGAGCTTGAAAAAATCAAACCTACAGGCAGTTTTAAGCGCAATAGAAATGGTGATTTTGAAAATGTTGAATACAAACCCAAGCCTTTTAATGGAAGACTTGAAGATGTATTTGAGCAAATCAAAAAAGATCTCCCACAAAACGATAATCAAACCCGATTCTTATTTATCATTGCCAATCGTCCAGCAAATCCAAAAGAGGATACCCGCTGCATGTTTGGTGTCGGCAAGGAAGCAATTGCATTGTTCAACGAATTCAGGCCGCGATTTTACCTAATTAAACTCTTTCAAGATGATCAAATCCGTCATTATGATTCTGATTTTGAAGTTTATCATAAGGCCTTTTGGGAACGCCTGATAAATCATGAGAACGATCGCATAGAACTGTCCGGAAGAACTGAAAAAAAGCTCATTGATGAATTGGAACAAGAAATGCGTCAGCATATAGTTCACATAAAAGACTTACAAGTACCGGAAATAAATATTGTTAAAAGGGGAGGGAAACAACATGCCCTATAATTATAAAATTGGATTAATTGGTCTGTCTCAAAGCGGGAAAACGACATTTCTGATAGGATTACATCACTTTCTCAGAATTGAAGAGTTTAATGGATACGCTTATACCATGAGTGGGGTTGATAAAACATCCCGTGACTGGTTAGAAACATTATATACATCACTTTCTTCGGGGATTCTTCCCGAAGGGACCCAAATTAAAAGTGGCTTGAAATTCCGAATTAATCAAATCGGAGCTCCCATGGGGGTATTACTTCCTGCTAAAAATGAATTTTACATCGAAACGACAGACCGACAGGGACGTGATTTCGAATCTAAACCTGAACAAGAGATTGATGAGACCTTAATAGATTATCTTTTATCCTGTGGTAGTTATTTATTGCTTTTTGACTTAACACAAGATTTTGGCACACAAATTAACTGTCTGGAAAATGTATTTCATAATTTACGTGACAAAGATAAGGTTGGATTATCAGGGAAGAGAATCTCTGTTTGCTTGACCAAAGCTGATCACCCAGAGGTCATCGAAAAATTAATAAAAGAATTTAATTGCCAAAAACCTATCAATTTAAAGAAAATAAAAGGGGGAGAATTTTTACAAAGTTATAAAGACATTTTAATTGAGATCG
>CAZTEP010000017.1:0-11386 GCA_964612325.1 uncultured Anaerolineaceae bacterium | reverse complement strand
GTGGTGGACACTCGGGCCAGCGTGGTGTCGCCTCCATCATCCAAAAGCTTGGCACGCAAGCCTTTCCTCGCCTGCGATTGGGTATATCCCGGCCCCCCGGACAAATGGACCCTGTCGATTATGTTCTTGAAAAGTTTTTACCTCAGGAAGAAACCCTGCGCGATATTGTTATCAAAGAAGCTGTCGCGGCAATTCAGGTTTTTATCCGCGAAGGACTTAACGCGGCTATGAATAAATACAACGGTGATGTCAGCTAAAGATAAAGTTTTACAGACTCTTTTTGATTTGCCAGCTTATCAAGAGCTGTTAAAGTCAATCAAACAAGGCGACTTTCGAACAGATCAACGTCGCGGTTTAGGCCTGCCCCGAACCGCGCGCCTGGCTATTCTCGCGCGCTTGCATCTCGACCTGAATGTTCCTCTTTTGCTCCTCACTAACCGCGCTGACCGCGCTTTGGCGCTCTTTGATGAGCTTGGATTTTGGCTGCCTGACGGCAATAAGCTCTACTTTCCAGAACCTAACCCCCTTTTTTATGAAAATTTGGCTTGGTCTGAACGAACCCGTTTAGACCGGCTTCAGGTTTTTTCCGAACTTGCCCGACCTCACTTGCCTGGAGCATCTTCCAAACAAGAAAAACCGGTCACAATCATCGCGCCTATTCGCGCGGTCATGACCCGCACTATCCCAAGACGTGATTTTCTAAAAGCGACTTTACGTCTCAATATCGGTGATAAACGCGACCTCATTCAAACCTTAGAAAAACTCGTTGGTATTGGATACGACTACAGCAACATCGTTGTTCAACCCGGTCAATTCGCGCGCAGAGGGGGTTTGATTGATGTTTGGTCACCTGCCACAAGTCACCCCATCCGCTTTGAATTCTTTGGCGATGAAATTGACACCATCAAAACTTTTGATCCCAATACCCAACGCAGCCAGGAATCCTTAAAAAACGCGCTTATTTTCCCTGCATCTGAAGCCTTACCAGAGAAATTAGCTGACAAAGAGAGCGATTCGCCCATCTCTGAAGCGATTATCCCTTCACTTTACCGTTTTCATTCCAATTTGCTTGATTTTTTACCCAGTAACGCGCTCATTTTATTGGACGGTGAGGAATTTATCGCCACAACAGCGCTTGATATCGAAGAAGAAGCCCTCACTCGTCGCGAGGATATGATTGACAATAAACAGCTCGCCGAGGACTATCCTATCCCTTATTTCACCTGGTCTGAACTCAATGACAGTTTCAAACAATCATTAGTCATCGAACTCGGCCATTCCTATGCCGCAGGTGGCAGTCAACTCAGCGCTGCCTTTGACCCTGGTCCGCGTTATGCCGGCCGTCTCAAAGAATTTCTTGACTATCTCCAGTTACTTGAACAAAGTCATCAAAGCTGGACGGTTGTTTCACGCCAGGCCGCAAGACTTAAACAACTTTGGTCCGAAAATCTTCCCGTTAACAGCACTGAGAGCCTTGAAAATTTTATTGAAGCCTCCCTTTCAGATGGCTGGATTTTGCACTGCAATACCCACAAAGAGCATCATCTTCTGACCGACAGCGAGATTTTTGGCTGGAGTCGGCCCCAACCCCGTCGACGACCAATACTTTTCGCGGAAGCACCAGAAGCCAACTTTGATGACTTCAAAGCCGGCGATTATGTTGTGCATATCGACTATGGTATCGGACAATTCCTTGGCTTACACCATCTTAGATTGAATGGGGTTGAAACCGAAACCCTCGCGATTGCCTATAAAGACAACGAAACGCTTTATGTCCCCATTCAACATTCCGACCGAATTAGCCGCTATATTGGTGCCGACAGTGCCAAACCTCCGCTCAACCGCTTGGGTGGAACAGATTGGTCGCTCACAAAATCACGGGTTAAAGGAGCCGTCATTCAGGTTGCCGCTGAGCTTTTAGAGCTTTACGCTAAACGCGAAGCGGTTAATGGCTATGCGTTTGCGCAGGACAGCGACTGGCAAAAAGAGTTAGAGGCCTCCTTCCCTTATATTGAAACGCCAGACCAATTAGAAGCCATTGAGCAAGTCAAAGCAGACATGGAAAGCGACCGACCCATGGATCGCCTTTTGTGTGGTGATGTGGGATATGGCAAAACCGAAGTTGCTTTGCGCGCCGCTTTCAAAGCCGTAGCAGATGGCAAACAAGTGGCCGTTTTGGTACCGACCACGGTGCTGGCCCAACAGCATTACGACACCTTTAGAGAACGCCTGAGCGTCTTTCCGGTGAGTGTTGAGATGCTTTCAAGGTTCAGAAGCCCCAAACAACAAGACAAAATCGTCAAAGACCTCAACGAGAAAAAACTGGATATCGTCATTGGCACACACCGGTTGCTTTCTTCAGATGTCACTTTTGCTGATTTGGGTTTGGTTATTATCGACGAAGAACAACGCTTTGGTGTTTCGCATAAAGAACACCTTAAGAAACTGCGCACTGAAGTTGACGTGCTTACCCTCACGGCCACCCCCATCCCCCGCACCCTGTATATGGCACTCAGCGGCGTGCGCGATATTTCAACCATCAACTCTCCACCCGAAGAACGCATGCCTGTACTCACCCATGTGGGCCCTTATGAGCCACGTTTGGTACGCGAAGCCATCATTCGTGAGCTTGATCGGGGAGGGCAGGTCTTTTTTGTTCATAACCGCGTGCAATCCATCTCGATTGTCTATAAAAAGCTCAGCACCTTGGTGCCCGAAGCGCGTATCGGAATTGGCCATGGTCAAATGCCGGAGAACCAGCTTTCCAAAGTGATGGAAGAGTTCACTCGCGGAGAAATTGACGTGTTGCTTTGCACCAGCATTATTGAAAGCGGATTAGACATCCCCAATGCGAACACACTCATCATTGACCGCGCTGATACCTTTGGCCTGGCTCAACTGTACCAATTGCGGGGTCGGGTGGGTCGCGGCGCGCAACGTGCTTATGCTTACCTTTTCCGCGACCGACGCAAACTGCCTACCCCCGAGGGTGAAGAAAGGCTTGAAATCTTAGCTGAAAACGCAAGATTAGGCGCGGGATATGCCATCGCCATGCGCGACCTTGAAATGCGTGGTGCCGGTGACCTGCTGGGCACACGGCAGTCAGGTTACATCAGCGCTGTTGGGTTTCAGCTCTATACACGCTTGCTCAACCAGGCTGTTCACCGTCTACGTCAAAATACTGATCCTAAACTGCTTCCCAAATTGCCTAAAATGGACTACGACGAAGTGCCCAGTTTGGATATCAGTGTCGAGTTACCTCTTCACGCTGAAATCCCATCAGATTACATCCCCGACCAAGCCTTAAGGCTTAACCTATACCGACGCGTTAGCTCTCTGCGCGACGAAGAAAGCTTGGAACAAACCGCTTTGGAATTCCAGGACCGCTTCGGAGAATTGCCAACACGCGTGCTTGATTTTCTGTATCAAATGCGCGTCAAAATAATAGGTGACGCGCGAGGCATAGACTCCATTCGCTTAACTGGTGAGCGCATCATAATTCAATTTCATCCAATCCATAATGGGAACAAACGTGACTTGCCTAAAATCGATGGACTCATCCAACGCGATGAAAACACATATTGGATTAAACTTGATAGCGCTACGCACGAAAACTGGAAAGACCTGCTCTTGCAAACATTGAGGCAATTTCCAAGCTACAAAGAAGTCCAACAATCGGTCTAAACGCATCTAAAAAACAGCAAAAAACGACCCTGGCAAAATCTGATAAACTTAATTTAGCGTTATGGAAAAGCAAAACTTTATCCTCAACAAAATTAAACCCACGTACCGATGGATAGCTCTAAGCCTCATTTTTATTGTTGGGCTAAGCTTGTTGTTATTCGGTTTTCATCGGGAATACACCATAAATATTGATGGCGTTGATTATCATTTCAAAACAATCGCCTTTAGTGTCAAAACGCTTTTTAAGCAAGCCGGATTTGAACCAAATGAAGCAGACCGCGTTTCGGTAAATCTAAAAGCTTTTAGCTTAAATCTTCCCCAGACCATTCATGTTCAACGCGCGCGCCAGGTTTCAATTCTGCTCAATGACAAAATTCAGCAATTGAACACCGCTGAGCGTTATCCCGCTTCACTGCTACATTTAGCCGACATCACCCTCTTCCCAAACGACATCATCCTTCAAAACGGCGAACCTGTTGACCCTTATCTACCGCTCCCTCTCGGGAAAGAACTTATCTTAGAATTTTTACCAGCCAAACTTATTCATCTTAACGATGAGGGAAAGCAAAGCTATTTTTCTACCCAGGCTGAATGCCTAAGTGAGGCACTATCCGAAAAAAGCATTAGCATTGGCCCATATGACCGCTTATCAAGTCCGCAATCAACAGTCCTTACCAGCCAAAACGACATAGAAATCCACCGCGCCAGAGAATGGAACATCACAGCTGGAGATAAAACCATCACCGGCTTTAGCGCTGCAAGGACGCCTGAAGAAGCCCTCTTTGATCTCGGCGTAGCACTTCAAAACCTTGATGAAGTAAAAGAACTGCCAAATGCTGATGCAAACGCCCAATCGCAAGTCAAAAACCTTCACATTGTTCGCGTTAGGGAAATCACAACGCTCATTAAAGACGAAACACCTTTTGAATACAGCTACGAATTTGATGACAACACCGAACTTGACACCTCACGTGTTCTCGTTCCCGGTCAAACCGGTTATGTGGTTAGCCGTAGCCTTACCCTTGTTCATGACGATACTGAGGCAATCACTTTTCCCTCCCAGGAATGGAAGGCCAGCGACCCAATCGATGGCGTCATTGGTCGTGGTACAAGACCTGTAGTCAGAACCAAAACTGTCGATGGGGTCACGTTTGACTACTGGCGCAAAGTCACCGTTTACGCCACATCCTATCACCCAGGCGCTTTTGGTGGCGATACTCAAACCCGTTCTGGCATTCCCCTCACAAAAGGAATTGTTGCTGTCTCAGCAGCCTGGTACCCAAGCATGGCTGGTCAGCGTGTTTTTGTGCCCAATTACGGACATGGTGTCATTGGCGATTCTGGCTATGGCATTCCGGGTCGCTACTGGATTGACCTTGGTTATGATGACGATAACTATGTCGGTTGGCATTATTGGACCACGCTCTACTTCCTCACCCCCATACCCGCTTACTTTCCGGTTGTGTTACCATGAAACATTTAGACACCCACGCCCAAATCAAACGTTTTCAAATCAAGCCAAAGAAATCTTTGGGTCAAAACTTTTTAGTCGAACCTGCTGGATTAAACAAAGTTCTCATGGCGGCGCAACTTGAAGGAAACGAACAGGTCTTAGAAATCGGCGCGGGTTTAGGAAGCCTTACCGTCTTACTGGCCCAAAGCGCCCGCGAAGTTATCGCCGTAGAAATAGATAAAACGCTATTTCCTGCCCTCCAGGATGCAACGCAAGCCTACCCCAATGTTCGAAATATTCAAGGTGATATACTCGAGTGTAACTTAAATGAGCTCATTGGCAACGGTCCCTTTGTTGTCGTCGCCAATATCCCCTATTACATCACCTCTGCCATCATTCGCCACTTGCTTGAAGCGCATAAACGCCCAAACCGCATGATTCTTACCATTCAAAAAGAAGTCGCTGACCGCATTGTTGCCCGTGATGGCAAAATGAGTCTTTTATCCCTTTCTGTTCAGGTTTATGCAGATGCCGAACGCTTTGGCATCATCCCGGCAGGTGCTTTTTATCCTGCGCCAGATGTCGATTCCGCTGTTCTAAGGCTCAATTTACACGAGAAGCCCCTCATTGATGAAGCCAATTTAGAAAGTTTTTTTAAACTCGCGCATGCTGGATTCTCTCAAAAACGCAAAACCCTGCGCAATTCCCTTAGCTCAGGCTTGAACAAACCGGCTAATGAAGTTGAAATATTACTTGACAAAGCGCATATCGAAGCGTCAAGACGCGCGGAAACCCTGACTTTAAACGAATGGAAGACGCTGGTCTCTGTCTTTGTTGATTCTGTAATATAGCAATTTTTAGATTGATATCAGTCCCTATAAAAAAAGCTAAAAAAATCTAATTACGCACAGGCGATTTCGTCGGCACTCCAACCCCGCGCGGGAATTCAGCTGGGGTGGGTTTAATCTTCTCAATCACCACTAAATAACGTTCTCCCTCAACATTTGGCAACGTAACCGGCATAATTTCCAGAACCGTGCCACCCATCAGGCGGATCGCGTTTCGCGCGGCTTCAGCTTCATCACGCGCGCTCGAACCTTTTTGAACAATCGCCCGACCGCCAACTTTTACTAAGGGCAAGAGATACTCGACCAAAGTCGGCATCGCGGCCACAGCGCGCGCCAGAGCGATATCATAAAATTCGCGGTGTTCCCTCCTGGCCTAAAACTTCTGCGCGTTCAGAAGACACAAGCACCTGTTTCAATCCCAAAACACGAGCCAGTTCCTCACAAAAAACAGCCTTTTTCTTAATCGATTCAACCAGGGTTAGAAACGCTTTGGGATAAACAATCTTCAGAGGCACTCCAGGAAACCCCGCGCCAGTACCGACATCAATAATATTGGGCTCATCAATATCAGGTGGAAACGCCATGACACAAGACAACGAGTCCAAAAAATGTTTAAGTCGTATTCCTTCAAGGTCACGTATCGCCGTTAAGTTGAAGCGCGCGTTCCAGTCTATCAACATCGCCTCATAATCCGCGAACTGTGCCACTTGCGCCTCATTCAAGGTAACATTAAACAGCAATTCCGCCTGTTTAATCCAATCCAGGGCCATAGCTTATACTCCCTTTGCCAGGGACTTCAAGCGCGCGATGACCATCTCTGAGGCAACGGTGTTCATGCCACCTTCAGGAATGATCACATCCGCGAAACGTTTGCTCGGTTCCACAAACTCCATATAACTCAAGCGCACTGTCGTCAGGTACTGGTTAACCACCGAATCAACCGTTCGACCACGCTCACGCACATCCCTTTGCATACGGCGAATGAAACAAAGGTCCTGGTCTGTATCCACAAAAAGCTTCATATCAAACAACTGTCGTAATTGAGGTTCCGCAAAAATCAATATCCCCTCAACCAAAATAATGGGTTTTGGCTCGACCGTAACCGTTTCCGCGGCACGAGTGTGTTGCTTATAATCATATACGGGTTGCTGAACTGATTTTCCTTCGCACAAGGTATGAATGTGCTCAATCAACAGTTCCGTCTCAAGTGAATCGGGATGATCATAATTCACCAACACCCGTTCCTCAAAAGGTCTGAAACTTTGGTCTCGATAATAAGCGTCATGGGCTAATACCGCTATCTTATCTTCGCCAATCTCACACACAATCCCTTTGGTTAACGTTGTCTTCCCTGAACCAGAGGCACCGGCAATACCAATTACAAAACTTCGTTTATTGTCTTGCATACCTCAATTATACATGTCTTTCAGGTATAATTAAGCTGGAGATTAAAATGACAGCAACAATTATTGACGGAAAAAGCCTTTCCCAATCCATTCGTGAAGACATCAAAAAACAAATTGCAGACCGTGTCTCGCGTGGTTTAAACCCACCTGGTTTAGCCACCATTTTGGTTGGCGATGACCCGGCCTCACAAACCTATGTGCGCAATAAACATCGCGCTTGTGAGGACGTCGGTATTCGCAATATCAGCTACAAACTTCCCACAGAAACCACACAGGAAGAACTTGACACGCTCATAAAAAATCTCAATAACGACCCGGAAGTTACTGGCATTCTTTTACAACTGCCTTTACCCAAACATCTTGATGAAGAATCGCTTTTGGCAGCCATCAAATTGACCAAAGATGTTGACGGTTTCAACCCCATCAACATTGGTCGTATTGCTTTAAGAGGTCTCGCTCCCGTTTTTGTACCTTGCACACCAGCCGGCATAATGGAAATGCTCAAAGAATATCAAGCACCCATCCAAGGCGCGAACGCGGTCGTAGTCGGTCGCTCAAACATCGTCGGCATGCCGGTTTCTTTGTTGCTAACCAAAGAAAACGCCACCGTGACCATCTGTCACAGCAAAACACGTGATTTAGCCACGATAACCCGCCAGTCAGATATCCTCATCGCGGCGATTGGCAAACCCGAGTTCATCACTGCTGATATGGTCAAACCCGGTGCCTATGTAATCGATGTTGGCATCAATTCCATCGACGACCCCAGCCGCAAATCAGGTTATCGCTTGGTTGGCGATGTGGCATATGATGAAGTAGCCGAAGTCGCCGGCGCGATAACCCCTGTGCCAGGTGGCGTTGGACCAATGACTATTGCCATGTTGCTCAAAAACACCATGCGAGCGTTGGAACTCGCTGAAAATTAGAATTTACCATTACAATAGTGAGGTGACTATGGCAACATTACTCATAAAAAACGCCACATTAATCGTTACCATGGATGGTGATGACCGCGAACTTAAAGACGCGGCGATTTTTTGTCGTGATGGTTTCATTGAACAAATCGGCGCTCAATCTGAATTGCCCCAAACCGCTGACCGTGTTTTAGACCTCCAGGACCATATCATCCTGCCTGGTCTAATCAACACCCATCATCACTTCTATCAAACGCTCACTCGCGCCTTGCCAGCCTGCCAGGACGCAAACCTGTTCAATTGGCTCACCGCGCTCTACCTCATTTGGGCACGCATGACCCCTGAAGACATCTACCTCAGCACCCAAACCGCGTTGGCAGAACTCGCCCTCAGTGGCTGCACGACCGCCTCGGATCATCTCTATCTCTTCCCCAATGGTTCCAAATTAGATGACCAAATTGAAGCCGCCACCAAAATTGGCATGCGCCTGCACGCCTCACGTGGCTCAATGAGCCTGGGACAATCCCAGGGCGGTTTACCACCCGACAGTGTCGTGGATACCGAAGAAAACATCCTCGCCGATAGCGAACGCCTCATCCTGCGCTACCATGACCCCAATCCCGGTTCAAAACTGCAAATCGTCCTCGCGCCTTGCTCACCCTTTAGCGTAACCGGTGAACTCATGCGCGAAAGTGCCAAATTAGCGCGTCATTATGGTGTACAGTTACACACCCACCTTGCTGAAACAGAAGATGAAGATGATTTTTGTCTTGCCAAATTTGGGCACAAGCCTGTTGCCTACATGCAAAGCCTCGATTGGGTTGGCAACGATGTTTGGTTCGCCCACTCGGTGTGGGTCAATGATGATGAGATGAACGTCTTCGCGCGCCATGGTTGTGGTGTTGCCCATTGTCCCAGCTCCAATATGCGCCTCGCATCAGGCATCGCGCCCATTATGACCATGCTCGGCAAAGGCATCAAGGTTGGTCTCGGTGTGGATGGCTCTGCCAGTAACGACGGCTCGCACATGCTCAACGAAGCGCGCCAGGCCTTGTTGCTTTCACGCCTCAATAGTGGCATTAAAGGTGCTTCCCGCTCCGCGCCAGACGCGCCCGCCCTTATGACCGCCCGCCAGGCTTTAAGCCTCGCCACCCGTGGTGGTGCCGCGGTACTTGGTCGCAAAGACATTGGCTCGCTTGAAGTTGGCAAATGCGCGGACTTCTTCGCGATTAACCTCAACCGTCTCGATTACGCCGGTGCCCTTCAAGACCCCCTGGCAGCAGTTGTCTTCTGCGCGCCAGTCAAAGCGGATTATACCGTTGTGGGTGGAGAATTAGTTGTTGAAAGAAGCGAATTTCTTCCCCTGGACATCGCCAAACAAACTGAAAAACATAATGCCGCCTCAAGGCGACTGTGTGAAAATTTATAAATCAAAAGGAGACCTTGCACTATGCAAAAAAAAGGTGTTGCAGTCGTTGCCGTTGGTGGCAACGCCCTCATAAAAGATAAAGACCATGAAACAATTCAAGACCAATTCATAGCCGCCTCAGACACAACCGCGCATATCGCGGATATGATTTTAGCTGGCTGGGATGTGGTCATCACCCACGGAAATGGCCCCCAGGTTGGTTTCAACCTGCGCCGTTCCGAACTCGCCGCACCAGAAGTTTTTGAAGTACCCCTTGACTACTGCGGGGCTGATACACAAGGTTCCATCGGCTATATGTTCGCCCAGGCTTTGCATAACGAGTTCCGTCGCCGCGGCATTCAAAAGCAAGCTGTTGCGGTTGTTACCCAAACCATTGTTGACCACAATGACCCCGCTTTCCAAAACCCCACCAAACCGATTGGCTCCTTTATGGATGAAGCCACCGCCAAAGAACGCGCTACCGAACATGGCTGGACCGTGGTTGAAGATGCCGGCCGTGGCTGGCGTCGCGTAGTGCCATCACCCATTCCCCAACGCATTGTTGAAGCCGATTCCATTCACAGTTTGATTGAACAAGGCTTTATCGTTGTCGGCGTTGGTGGCGGTGGGATACCCGTTATCGAACTTGAAAATGGTGATATTACCGGCGTTGAAGCCGTTATCGATAAAGATTTTGGCGCGGCGATTGTGGCCAGCGCGGTCAAAGCAGATCTCTTCCTCATCTCCACTGGCGTTGAAAAAGTCGCCATCCACTTCAACACACCTCAGGAAAAATGGCTTGACCAAATGACCGTTGCCGAAGCCCGACAGTATATTGAAGAAGGACACTTTGCTAAAGGCTCCATGCTGCCCAAGATTCAAGCGATTTTGAAGTACATGGAAGGAGGAGGCAAACGCGCCCTCATCACCAATCCTGAGAACATCAAAAACGCCCTTGAAGGCAAAACCGGCACCTGGGTTGTGCCTTAGAAGTTTTTGTACGTAAATATAAGTAAACCGAGCCTTCTCACAGGCTCGGTTTTTTAGTTAGGAATATTCATACTCACATGGTCCTCCGACCATATTCATTTGGTAATGCCCTTGGCGAAACGCCAGGCCGAATAAATCATCTCCCTTTACTCAACTCCGTATTCGAAAACAATTCGTGCTCAATACCTTTTGCCGTCGGCGTGGCAGCCAAACCACCCAAAGCTGTTTCACGCATAGCCGCCGGCATGGTGTTGCCTACATTGTTCATCGCGTCAACCACTTCATCAAATGGCACCACGGACCGCACATCAAGCAGTGCCAAATCCGCGCAAAGCATCGCGTTTAGCACGCCCAGTCCATTGCGTTTGGCGCAAGGCAACTCCACCAGTCCCGCAATCGGGTCACAAACCAAGCCCATAATGTTTTTATATGCAAAACTGGCGGCGTCCAGACATTGACGCGCGTTGCCCCCCTTAAGATGAACCAAAGCCGCGGCAGACATCGCCGTGGACGTGCCGATTTCCGCCTGACAACCGCCCTGCGCGCCTGAAACCGACGCGTTTTGCATCACAATTAAGCCCACCGCGCCAGCCGTTAAGAATGCCTCAATCAGTTTCTGGGTGTCCAGGTTCATCCTTTCTTTGGCGTCTTTCAAGACAGCTGGCAAAATGCCCGAACTCCCC
>CAZTEP010000016.1:0-11526 GCA_964612325.1 uncultured Anaerolineaceae bacterium | reverse complement strand
TTTTAGCAAGAGCGAGGAGCTAAACGATGTTGATCTTGCCCGGACTGATCGACGCTCATGTGCACCTGCGCGTGCCTGGCGGAGAGCATAAAGAAGATTTCGTTTCTGGCAGCAGTGCTGCCCTCGCTGGTGGTTTTACATGCCTCCTGGCGATGCCCAACACCAATCCCCCTTTGGTCACCCTCAAAAATTGGCAAGATACCCAATCCCAAGCCGAAAATCAGGCTTTTTGCGAGGTGCATCACTTCGCGGGTGGCTCTGAAGCGCATTTAGATCAGCTTCCTGATCTTGCCAGGCACGCTATTGGCTTAAAACTTTACCTTGATGCCACTTTTGGGCCTTTGCGGTTGCAGGATCCTAAGGCTATTGAAAAATGTTTTGAGCTGTGGCCTGCCAGTAAGCCGATTTGTCTGCACGCTGAGCTTGACTCACTGCGTGCCGCCATTGAACTTGCTGAACGCTATCAAAAACATATCCATGTCTGCCACGTAGCTTGCAAGGAAGAGGTCGAGATGATCGCCAAAGCGCAAGACCGTGGCATAAATGTGACTGCTGAAGTCACCGCGCACCATCTCTTTTTAACCGAAGCCGACACCAAACGGCTTGGCGCGTATGGCGATATGCGCCCGCGTTTACAAAGTCAACAGGATCAGGACACCCTCTGGCAACATTTGGGCACGACGATTGAAGTCATCGCTTCAGACCATGCGCCTCATGCCAAATTCGAAAAAGAGGGTTTTGAAAGCCAAAGAGCTTTTCTTACCGCTGAAAACCCGCTCGAAGAAGATCAAAAACGTCCTATACCGCCCGGTATACCTGGGCTTGAATCCACATTGCCCCTCATGCTTAATGCTGTGACTGAAAATCGCTTGAGCCTTAAAACGCTCATCAAACTTCTTCATGACAACCCTAAACGTATTTTTAACTTGCCTGAACAACCGGAAACCTGGGTTGAAGTGGATGAGAACGCTAAATATTTCTTTCCAGACCATCCCCTTTACACCAAATGTGGTTGGTCGTCCTTTCAGGGTATGCGCATGATTGGCGCGGTCAAACGCGTCGTTTTACGAACCCGGGAAGTTTACAAAGACGGCATCATCAAAATAAAAAGTTAATTATAGAACTACCAATTAAAAACAGGAGTACAATGACAAAGAAACAACTCAATCCCATATTCAACTTAGAAGGCTTTGAACGAAAGCCCCGCTTTATTAATGGTTTTTATAATAAAGATATTCTTAGTGTGTCGCAATTTACAAAGGATAGTCTCGATTACATTTTTGGCCGTGCTGGTGAGATGATGGAAATGGTCAAAAAATGGGGCACCTGCGATTTGCTAAAAGGTTATACCCTTGCTTGTGTTTTTTACGAGCCTTCAACACGTACCTCATCTTCCTTCATCGCTGCCATGGAACGCCTGGGAGGCAAAGTTATCCCGATTACAGAGGGTATTCAGTATTCCTCTGTTTCAAAAGGGGAAAGTTTAATAGATAGTATGATTACTCTTGAGCAGTATTGTGATGTCATTGTATTGCGTCATCCCCAAATCGGTTCCAGCGCGATGGCTGCCAAGCATGTGAATGTGCCCATTATCAATGCTGGTGACGGCGCTGGCGAGCATCCTACCCAGGCTTTGCTCGATCTGTTTACCATCAAAAATGAATTGGGTTGCATTGATGGTTTGCGGGTAGCTATGGTGGGTGACCTGCGCTACGGTCGTACAGTACATTCGCTCACCCAACTTTTGAGCCAGTATGATGTATCCTTGCGTTATGTTTCACCGGAAACGCTGCGCTTGCCAATGGAACTTATGAACATGCTCATCGACAAGGGTATAGATGTGCGTGAGTCACATAAAATTGAGGATGTCATTGAAACCGCAGACGTTTTGTATGTGACGCGCATTCAAAAAGAACGTTTTCCGGATATCACCCAATATGAAGAGGTCAAAAACTTCTTTGTGGTCGATGAAGATTTACTTAAAAAAGCCAAAGAAAAGATGATTGTTATGCATCCCTTACCGCGTGTCAACGAACTTGACTATCGTGTTGACAAGGATCCTCGCGCGGCCTACTTCAGGCAAGTGCAAAATGGTCTGTATATCCGTATGGCGCTTTTGGCTGCAGTTTTAGGCCAGGCATAGGTGGTTCTATAAATAAATTCAGAACAGCTATCGAAAAGGATAGGTGAGCAAAGGAGAATGATGAAATTTATTGACAAACTAAACGATGCCATTGAAACAAACCAATCTCTACTTTGCGTGGGTTTGGATCCCGTTGAAAAATATCTGCCGGGTGGTGACGGTATTTTTGAAAAACTCATGGTCTGGGCTGAAGTAATTGTCACGCTTACCCAGGATTTGGTATGTTGCTATAAACCCAACATCGCTTTTTTTGAGCAGTTTGGTCTTGAAGGTTTAGACGCGCTTGAAAATATCTGCAGGTTTCTCATTCCATCCCATATTCCTGTGCTTTTGGATGCCAAACGCGGTGACATCGGTTCAACAGCTGAGGCTTACGCGCGATCATGCTTTGATGTTTACGAAGCAGACGCGGTGACCCTCTCGCCTTATTTGGGTTATGATGCTATCAAACCTTTCACCGACCGCGAAGACAAAGCTGTTTTTGTGCTTTGCCAAACTTCAAATGCCAGTGCGGCTGAGTTGCAAATGCACGGCAATCCACCGCTATATGAACACATTGCCCGGCTTTCTCAAAGCTGGGGTGCTAAAGATCAGGTTGGTCTGGTGGTTGGCGCTACCAAACCCGACGCGCTTAAACGGGTGCGTGAGCTTTGTCCGGAGGCCTGGATTTTGGCACCGGGTGTTGGCGCGCAGGGTGGCGATTTGCGCCTGGCACTTGAAAACGGGTTACGCGCGGATGGCCTGGGCATGATTGTTCCAGTCTCGCGCTCGGTTTTGATGGACCCCTTCCCCAATGACAGAGCTCAGGAACTACGCGATGAAATTAATCGCATTCGCATTGATAAACAAGTGAAAACACTTTTCCACATTGACACTCATCCCAAAGCAAGTCTGATTGAAGGCTTGTTTGATACTGGTTCAGTAAAATTTGGTGATTTTACCCTTGCAAGTGGCAAAAAATCACCGGTTTACCTTGACCTGCGCCGCCTGGTGAGTTTTCCATGGCTGATGGAGCTTGCGGTTCAGGCTTACGCGGAACAGATGAAAGCCTTGGATTATGATTTAATAGCTGGTGTACCTTACGCTGCTTTGCCGGTAGCCTCGGTTTTGGCGAGCAAATTAGAAAAACCCATGATTTACTCCCGAAAAGAGGTGAAAACACATGGCACTGGTCAATTGGTTGAAGGTATTTTTGAAGCTGGTCAAAATGTGGTTGTTATTGAAGATGTTATTACCAGCGGTGGCAGTTTGATTACTGTTGTTGAAAGCTTGCGTGGTTTGGGTTTGAAAGTTGACCAGGCTGTGGTCTTGGTAGACCGTGAGCAAGGTGGCCTGAAGAGACTTGAAGAGGTCGGCATCACGGCGCATCCAGCCTTAAAATTTAGTGAGATACTTGACCATTTGCTCAGGGTAAAGAAAATTGACCAATCTTTGTATCAAACTGTGAAAGACTATCTAAAAAATGGCTAATTTATCCGTAGACTTCCTGGATATTCGCCTGAAAAATCCCTTGGTATTAGCCTCTGGGGTTTTAGGCACCAGCGCGACCCTTATGGCGCGTTGCGCGCGTGAGGGGGTTGGCGCTATTACCAGTAAAAGTGCCGGCACTGAAGCCCGCGATGGTCATGCCAATCCCGTTGCAATGGCCTGGCAGGGTGGGGTAATTAATGCTATTGGGCTAACGAATCCGGGCTGCCATGCTGAAGTGTCTGTTCTGATAGAAAGCAAAAAACAACTCGCGCCATTGGGTGTGCCCCTTTTTGCTTCTATTTTCGCGCCAACTGCTGAAGCATTTGGCGAAGTAGCGCGCGTGATAGCTGAAGCTCAACCGGATCTCATTGAGGTGAACATTTCATGTCCGAATGTAGCATCTGAATTTGGCACGCCTTTCTCAGCGACTGCCAAAAGTGCAGCTGAGGTTACGCATCATGTACGCCGGGCGGTTGATTTGCCGATTAGCATTAAGCTCGCGCCTAATGTATACAATTTGGCTGAGATTGCGCGCGCGGTGGTTGCTGAAGGGGCAAACGCGATTACGGCAATCAATACCGTGCCAGGTATGCTCATTGACGCTTACGCTGCCAAACCCATTCTAAAAAACACAACCGGCGGTCTGAGTGGCCCCGCTATAAAACCTGTCGCTTTGCGCGCGGTGTGGGAAATTTCTCAGGCAGTTGATGTGCCTATCATTGGTACAGGTGGCATTGCTACCGGTATTGACGCTGCCGAGATGATTATGGCAGGTGCAACGCTGGTCGGCGTGGGTTCAGCACTCGTAAATGGCGGACCATCAGTATTTGGCAAAATAAATACCAAGTTGCAGGAATTTATGCGTTCGCAGGGTTATCAGGATTTGGAATCCATGCGCGGATTAGTCCATCGGAGGGCGAATGGCACAGTGTAATCAAGGTCTGATGCAGGCTTTTAAACTACAAAAAAAAGTCCAGGAAAATGAGAAAACAACGACCCTATGGCTGGATGGCGACCTGGAAAATGTTAGTCCTGGACAATTTGTGATGGCCTGGTTGCCTGGCGTGGGCGAAAAACCCTTTAGCTTACACTCAGCTAAGCCACTGGCTTTGACGATTTGCGCGGTGGGGCCTGTTTCGCGTGCGATTTGTGCTTTGAAACCAGGTGATACCCTGTGGATACGAGGTCCTTTTGGTAACGGTTTTTCGCTTCATGGCCATAACCATTTGCTGGTGGGGGGTGGTTATGGCGCGGCCCCTTTGCGCTATTTGGCTGATGAAGCCTTGAAACGTGGCGACTCAGTGAGGGTTTGCCTTGGCGCGGCATCGGCCAAGGACCTGATGTTGATTGATGAGCTTTCAAAGATGGGCGCGAGCGTTTTTGTGAGTACTGATGACGGCTCGCAGGGTGTCAAAGGGTTGGTGACCGCTGTGGTTCTTGAACAGATTGAGGCCAACAAACCCGATTGCCTGTATGCCTGTGGCCCGACAGGTATGCTTATGGCGCTTTGGAAAATGTGTAAGGCGCATGAAATCGCGGCGCAACTCTCTTTTGAGGCGCTCACCCGCTGTGGGATAGGTTTGTGTGGGGCCTGTGAATTGGATGAGAGTTTATGCGCGCGCCTGGGTTTAGCCGCCGGATGGCTGGTTTGCCATGATGGCCCTGTGGCGAAACTTAATTCTGAATAGTGAGGAAATCCAAAATCAGGCAGAGTGCGCCAAAAAGGCCAGCATCGCCTTTGAATTCAGACGGAACAATATAGTTTTTTAGGTCAGAGATTGTCTCGCCATAGCCTGCCATCTCTCGTTTAAAGGCTTCCCGAATCAAAGGAAACAAAAAGCGCCGGTTCATCACTCCGCCACCCAATACGATTCGTTCAGGCGCGAGAACATAGGCGTAATTGCGCAATGCTTTGGCGATATAAGCTGCCTCAAGTGGCCAGGCAGGGTGCTTGTCTGGCAAATCTGTGGCGGGTCTATCCCATCTAACAGCGATGGCTGGGCCGGTACACAGACCTTCAAAACAATCGCCATGAGCTGGACAAATGCCAGCAAAAGTATCATTTGGCAGACGTGGGATGGCAATATGCCCCATCTCAGTATGCGCGTAGCCATAAAGCAGCTTACGGTTTACTATCGCGCCACCGCCAATGCCTGTGCCTATGGTAAGGTAAAGCACATTCTTTAGACCTTTTCCGGCTCCCCAGCGTGTTTCAGCCAATACCGCGCCGTTAACGTCGGTGTCAATGATAATGGGAAAGTCATCACCCAAAGACTGTTTAAAGAATCCTAAAACGTCAAAATGCGACCAGGCCACTTTTGGTGTTTCACGAAGTTTGCCATAATCTGGCGCGTCGGGCAGAATACTTAACGGTCCAAAATGCGCGATACCTAAGCCTGCAAGGTGTTCTTTGCCTGGCAGGCGGTCTTTGATGAAAGCGACGCAGTCGCCTAAGGTTTGTTCAGGTTCTTTTGTTGCGATGGTCTTTCGCGCGAGTTCCTGGCAGTTCTCATCAAAATGCGCAATGAGGAATTTAGTACCACCACCTTCAATGGCAAAGAAGCTTTTGTTGAGGATAGGATTGTTCATGTGGTAATTCTAAACGAATTAAGTCCTTATCACCATTAAAAAAGCCCGGAGACCCGGGCTTGAAAAACGAAGCTAAAAAAACTTATTCATATTTTAGCGCGTCAACGGGCACCATGGTTGCGGCTTTTAGCGCGGGGAACAAACCGCTAATCAGCCCGACTACCGTTGCGAAGGTGATACTGAAAATTGGCAACCACAAAGGAATAACCGCGTTTAGCTGCGTTCCGCCTCCTCCGCCACCAGAAGCCAATAAACTACTCCCCAGGGCGTTGACCACTGCACACATTGCCCACCCCAAAAGCACGCCACCAACACCGCCTAAAAAGCCAATGCCAGCTGCCTCTCCCAGGAAAATGGCGAGGATATTATTGTTTGTCGCGCCGATGGCTTTCATGATGCCAATTTCACGGGTACGTTCCAGGATGGCCATGGTCATGGTATTGGCGATACCAATCGCGGCAACCAAAAGCGCAATTGCGCCAATACCACCAAAGACAATTTGCATAATCGCGAAGAAACTATTGATGCCTTCCACGGCTTCCTGTGGGGTATAAGCCTGAAAACCCATCTCGGTGATTTTTTCGGCAAGTTCAACAACCACTTCGGGACTTTCCGCGCGCACGGAGACGTTTTGATAGCCTTCTTTGCTGTAGTCAATGCGTTTGCCAGCAAACCACTCGTTCCAGCGATTGAGTTCGTCATAATTCATGTACATACTCCAATCGGCTTCAGAACGTGATTCCTTCAAAATACCAACCACCTCGAATTTGACTGTGCGTCTGGACTCGTTGCCTTCATTGTCCCACTTAATCATAACGACATCGATGGTTTTGCCAAATAAGTCATCGACCGTTCTTGGTTCTTCACCTGGTTTGGGGTTTGGGTCATAAAAATTGTTTTTGTATTGCGAACCAAGAACAATCTGCCCTTTTTCTGCTATAGTTGTGCCTTGGCTGGCTTCCAGGCCCATCTCTTTCAGGTCGGTTATATTTAATGCCTGGAAGTTTCCCCAACCTTCCATTTTATCGTAACTAAGATTAGCTCCGCCCCGTAAGTAATCTTTGATAACCACTTGTTTTACACCGGGCATGGCTTTGAACTGCTCGATTATGGAGGGCGTAATTTTTTTGATATCATCTTCAGTAAATG
Source organism: uncultured Anaerolineaceae bacterium (assembly GCA_964612325.1). Classification (GTDB taxonomy): domain Bacteria; phylum Chloroflexota; class Anaerolineae; order Anaerolineales; family Anaerolineaceae; genus Mesolinea. Next base: position 4,175 of record CAZTEP010000016.1, on the reverse strand, counting down.
ACATGCCCGGTTGATATTCCGGATAGCCAGGGCTAACTTGCACACTGGCAAGGTCAGTGATGCCCCAAAGGTTCGAGGTGGCTGAGGCTTGCAGACCTGCGCCGAGAGAAACCAGGGTTACTACTGCCGCGGTACCAATGACGACACCAATCGCGGTGAGCAATACACGTCCTTTGCGTCTGCCGAGATTATCAATAATCAGGCTTAGGAGGTCAGAAAAACGCATCTTATGCCTCTTTTAGCCACCTTTATAATAGATACCGCCACCACCGCCACCGCCTTCATCAATTGGGAAATAGCCATCCATACCATCTTCAGAAGCTGGTTTGATACCAAAGAAGGCTTTTAGGGCGTTCCAGAGCTTGGCAAAGAAGCTCTCTTGTTTCTGGGGTTGCTGCGTTTCAGGGAAAGGCTCCATGGGGTCAATCATGATAGGATTACCCTCTTCATCCAAAACCGGGTTACCTTGTTCATCAAACATCGGGAAAGGTTCCGGGGTGGGCATGGCACCTTCAACATAGACTTCTAAACTCTTTTGATAGGTTTGCACTTGGTTGAAATCATCAGTATAGCTAATAGACAGGTCAATCACTGCGGGGCCAGCTTGCATTGGCATAAAAAACGGGTCAAAAGTCTGATAGCCACCTGGTTCAATCGTGCCTAAGAACATAGTATTATCCATTAAAGTACCTTGTTGAGAGCTGGCGGTTACATTTCCTAAAACGATAGATTTTTTGCCAAGGTTAGTGATTTGAACAGGCAGTTGACCTCCCATATCCATGAAAATGGACCCTTCAACAGGACGATAAAAAGTGATGTCCAATTGTGGCAGGGTATGTACTAACAAGGTAATAATCGCGTCATCCACCAATCGAGCACCACTTGGATCAGTGTAAATGAAAGAAACTTTGAAGGGATAGGCCCCAGGCGTTGCTGATACGTTAACGATAAAGCTTTGCTCAGGGGTCATCATGGCGCCTACCACCATATCTCCAAGGAGAACAACATTACTGCTGCCAAGTGGCGCAAAAGTGCTGGTGTCGCCAGCGCCACCACTCAAGCCTTGTGGTTCCGGTGTGCCTCCTGGATTGACCGAGGCGGCACTCACGCCACCTCCAAAGACCACGCTTACTGCGCGCGCATCCGCGTTTCCACCGTTTGAAACGGACATTTTCAATTTAAAGGTGCTGCCTGGTTGCAAAGGCACCACATCGGTTTCGTATGAATGGATTATCATCTGTGGCCGGTTGTAAGGTTTTGTGGTAGGTGTGGCGACTGGGTTGCTACCTTCACTTGGTTTCTGGTCAATGGTAATGGTAAAAGTAAAGGTATCTGAATAGCTCACGCCCTGGTCATCGCTGTAGGTTGTACTTGCGACAATGGTGCCAGAATACATCCATGCAGACATTTCATTCACCTTGAATTTGTGCCTTACTACTTCATTGCCCTGGTTGTCAGCGTCGACTTCCCAAATGGTTTTAACACTGCCATCAAGCGGATCAAAGACATTACTGCTAAAAGTCATCACAATATTGCGTGCGTGAGCAGTCCTGCCGGTTGCGGGGTCGTTTTTTCCGTTGTTGCCGAGTGTAAATTCAAGCGTGAATTCCCCCCAGGGCGAGACATTTTTTTTGCCATCTGCACCAGTGTTGTAATTGACAATATAGAGCAAAGGCCGCACGGCTACTTGTGGAGTGCCCTCTTGTTGGAGTAGAGAAGCTTGTACTGTTTGTGTCGTGTTTGGCAAAACACCTTCTATGGCAATGATGCCAAGCAGTAAAAGTAGGGTTAGAGTTGTTCGTAAAACTTTTTTCATTTGGTTCACCTTTTTAGCTTTGTTGCTGAATGGTTTTTCGATAAATGTCATTGCTAACCTGCTTGCCATCAATGAGATAGATAGCATGGCTGGCGTATTGAAGCATGCGTGGGTCGTGTGTGGCGACTAAAATCGTTTTGCCTTCTTCACGCAATTCTTTGAGTAATTCCATGATAATGGTGCCGCTGGTTGTATCCAGATTTCCGGTAGGTTCATCGGCTAAGATGAGTTCGGGGTTATTAATGAGCGCGCGCGAAACGGCTACCCGTTGTTGTTGACCGCCAGAAAGTTCAGTCGGTTTATGGCCAATGCGATCGCTTAATCCCATACGGTTTAAAAGAGCGATGGCGCGTTTATTCCGTGCGGTTTTTTTAATGCCACTAAAGCGCAATGGAAAAGCGACATTCGCTTCGGCGGTCATGGAAGTAATTAAATTGAAGCTCTGAAAAATAAAGCCAAGTTTATTGCGCCGATAATTAGCCAATTGATTTTCGTCCATTTGGTCAATTTGTTCGCCATCGACCAGAATGTTTCCGGAAGTAGGCCAGTCTAAACCGCCAATCAGATAAAGCAGGGTGCTTTTTCCTGAACCTGAAGGGCCCATCAGAACAGTAAAGGATCCTTGTGGAATATCAAGGCTTAAACCGTCCAGCGCGCGCACTTCCTGGTTACCCATCTTGTAAATCTTATAGAGATCTTTGATTTGAATGAATGATTGATCGCTCATGAATCCCCTAAAAGTACATATTAAAGCCACTGCCTGAGAGGTTGCTTAGGTAAGATGAAATCAGCAGAGGTAAACCTTGAATGATGAGCATGATGATGATAACTAAAAGCGTCGTCCAAATGGCTTTTGAGCGCTTAATGTTGGCCATGGGTACCACGCCAATGAGAAGAATAATGACAAACCAAAGCCAGTAAGCGTCAATTTGACCTAACATGCCTTTAATCAGTAAGAGGCCATTTGATTTGGTATCACCAATCAGCGAGGCTAAAGCTGTGCTTGAAGGTAATTCCTTTCGCACGAATATAAGCGCTAATTCAACGGCATGTCTAAACAAAAGAGGCACCATAGACCAGGCGACAAGGTTGCTCGATTTGATGCGTGGCGCGCGACTGCCTGCCAAAGTGAGTGCAAGATACAATAAACTGCTAAAAATTATCCAGTTGAACCAGATGCCGAGCAGTTTAGTGATGGTGGGGAAGAGATACATGAATGTGGCTGAAGTCATGTTTTGTTGCGCTTCTTTGTATTTCATGATTTGGTCTTCAGACCACCATTCTGAGTTTTCGGGCATACTGGCACCCATCAGCGCGTTTTCACGCTTGATGGGCGCGGCAGCGATGATGACCAAAATAGTGATAATTGAAATAAGCAGAAGCGGAATGAGCCAGTTGGCTTTTTCTTGCTTGACAATTTTTTTGGTAGTGCTGCGCGGTTTAAAAAGAACGCCCAATACCCAAGCCCATTTGCCGCCATTTGTATCTACTTGATTAATGCTTTCATTCGTTAAATTAGCTTTATGCACAGGCATACTCCATTATCGGTTTAGACCCTATAAAATAAGACGTATGTTTTTATAGTTTCGTTCCAGCTTGATTATATCCCTTTCTGGAAAAGGCAAAATCGGACTTAAGATGTATTTTGTGGTATGAGAACGAAAACATTATTTGATTGTTTTGGCGCAATTTATCATCAGGATCTGCTAAAAAAGGTCGGTAATGTTTAATTCGTTTTATAATCGTATAGATTACATACAAATCAGCTAAAGGAGTAAGCTTATGAGACAAAAACTCAAAACCCAAATAGACCAGCTTAAAGCCAAAGGCGCGACATATGCTGATGTGCGCTGGTATCCTCATGAAGAACAAAATGTTCTCGTTATGCACAACGGCAACCTAAAAGCACTTGGTGCCAGTTCGGAATCTGGCGCTGGTGTGCGCGTGCTTTATAAAGGCGCATGGGGGTTTTCTGCCGCGTCAAATCTTGCGGATCTCGATACGCTTTTTGATAAAGCGCTTGACAACGCTAAAATTGCTTCTGAACGGGTTACTTTTCCTATTCGGTTAGCAGAAAAAGATGCCATTCAGGATAGTTTCACCAGCCCCAATAAAATTGATCCCTTCCAGGTACCATTGGGCGAAAAGGTGGATTATCTCAGACGACTTGATGAAGCCTTGAATCAACCAGGTGTGATGCAACGTGTCGCTTTCTTTAAATTCAGCAAACGCCAGCAGATTTATATTGACTCAGAAGGGTCTGAAATTGAAAAGAATATCATTGATGTTTATCCGCAAATTCAGGTGATAGGTATAGATAAAGATGGTGGGATGCAATCCCGTGGTTATGCTCCCGGAC
>CAZTEP010000015.1:0-11990 GCA_964612325.1 uncultured Anaerolineaceae bacterium | reverse complement strand
TTTTCAATTCCTTAGCAGTTTTTACTGATGAAGGCGTTTTTATAGACAGATCCAGCTGCAACAAAATCATCTCATTTTAGCTATATTAAGAATTATTTTTTGACGACATAGGGCTCATTCGTGGTTGGGCAATCCAAAACCTTCAAGACCATAACAAAGCATCTGAGAAAAGATCGCATTATGAGACAGATTTTATTGCACCTTATCAGCCGATCTGCAAATTAAAAAGTTGGCAAAAAACAGACAGAAAAAAACGTTTTCAAAGGGATGATTGTCTTTGTTTTAAACAGGCTTATCAATATCTTTTTTAAAAACACTTTTTAACAACAAATTCGGTCCTGCTTTGTAGAAGCAAAACATTTCTCCGTGGTCTCCGATGAATATCACCAATAAGTTGAGCCATTATCTCAGTAAAACACCCCATGGTTGACCTTAGATAATCAATACTAAGCTAAATCATTTGAATAGAAATGGCTTAGAAAACCTGTTTAGCTGAAAAATTAATGTGATTAATTCATACCTTCGAAGCGTTGACGCATTGCGGCGGTGAGCGTTTCCATGCGGTTTAACAATATTTTGGCTTCACCTTTATCGCTATCGCCCAAGAGCGCGTCGGCCACGGGCCCAATTTTGTCATCGGTAGGCAGATCGTCCAATCCCAAAAGCACACGGCGCAAATTACGCGCTGATTTTGTAACCGGGTCAGCAGGCAAGCGCGGCGCACGTTTTTCAATTGTTCCAGTCTTGCGATCCAAATAGGCTTGAACATCCTGGTACGTGCGACCTTCGTAAGCGGCATAAAAGGCGACCGCGTCTGGCCATAGCTTGCGGTCATGGGCCATAATTTCGCGCAAAACACGTTCAGGCATCTCAGCGCGGTCGGCAATTTCAAGTTCCTTTTGCTCAAGTTCGAAAAACTTCATCAAGCGTCCGAAGTAAGTTCGCTCCATTTGCAGGGTCCTTTGCAAAAGCTCCCGGGTTTCATCGCTCAAACGCACGTTGCTAATTTGCCGAAAATAACTCAGCTCGTCCTGCCCCACTTGTGGTGAGATACCGTTTTCTTCCAGAACAAGCCGCGCGGCGGCGCGTGCTTTGCCAACCGGTGTGAGCGCTTTGTATGCCATATTTTCGGCAATTTGTTTTTCGAGTGTAGGCTGGTTATCAATCAACGCCAATACATAGGGCTCGCTTTCATAACCATCGCGGACAGCCTTGATGGCTGTTGCCCAAAAGCGTCGTTCTCCGGTGAGCATATGGAATATATCGCGACCGTTATGACTCAAGACCTGGCCTGTAACCGGTTTAATCTGGCCGGTATCATGCAAAGAGTCGCCCAAGGCGATTAGCTCATCCAATTCTCTTTTTATTAAACGATCGGATTCAGCAAGTTTGAGCCATTTTTGAACGGTGGCTTCCCAGGTGGCACGACGGTTAAAGAAAGGTTCACGAAGCTCAAAGGGCAGTAACAAGCGCGATTGAAAGCGGTCTGGTTGTATCATACTTAAAGGTACGCGATAAACGCTTTGGCGATGATTAACCATTTTTGGCGCGTCATCAATTTCGACTGGCGTTTCTATGGCACTGGCATCGAAGGCATCTGATGTCATGCCAATCAGGTTTCCAAAATTTTTCTTATCGTCTTTTGCCATTGTTATGTCCTTTGTTTATTGTCATATTGCCTTGAATGATATCAAAGTCGTTATCAGATTATGCTGTGCCCATGGGCACATTTTTTATGCTACACCTAATTTTCCCACGACTGCATCAACCAGGTTTGAAAAACAGCGATAAGATTGTGAACTTTCAGCTGCGTATGAAAAAATGTCGTATCCAGCTGTTGTAGCCGCGGATATTTCAGCCAAATCTTTAATGTATGGCAACAGCAGGTGACCATATAATTTTTGTAAATCACCAATAACGTCCTGAGCCTGACGCCGAACCATACGAAAACGGGAGGGAATGATGCCCAGGACCTGCAAATCCGGATTGGTGGTGTTGCGAACGTTTTCAACCATACGCAAGATGTCCGCCAAACCGATCAGGCTCAGGCCATCGGGTTCAATAGGAATGAGTACATGGCTGCTGGCAACCAATGAATTGAGTGGCAACATACCAGCTGATGGCGGATTGTCGATAATGATATGGGCGTAATCGTTCACGATAGGTTCAAGAAAATAAGTGAGTTGAAAAGCAGCATCATCCCGCAATTTTAGTTGCGCTTCGAGATTTTCCATGGCGCTTTTATTGGTCTTAAAAATCTTGACCTTTTCATCGCGCTTGCGAGGAATAAGTGAGTCAATAATTAACGAATCAGATGCGCCATAGCCATTAGCAAGCGCGTTGGGATAGTTCTCAACAGCAGAAATTACCGGCCTAAAAGCCTGGTCAAAGCCACCTCCCATGGCGGTGATGGTGGCGCTTAGCTGGTCATCCATGTCAATCAGCAAAACGGGTTTGCTGTCGGGTTTACGTGATTCACGGGTGGCCAAACCAGCAGCCAAATTAATGCTTATGGTCGATTTACCTACCCCACCTTTTCTGTTGATTAATGAGATAATTGCCATATCAGATCCTCAACACCTTTCTCTTTTCACTCATTTTCATTTTACCTTAGTTTTGAGAATATTCAAGTCAGAGACAGTTTTTGAATCTTATTTTCGTCTCACTTGCTTAAACTGATATAATATTTTTAACTACTTGACTTAACTCTTTCGTAATGTTAAGCTCTTATCAAGATTTCGGTTGAAGGTGATGTCATGATTAACACAGAAAAACTTTTAGATGCCAAACTTTTAGAACACCCTTTTGAGCGTTACGCAGACACGCGTTTTTTCTTTCCGGGCCTCAGTGAACAACGCCGTGTCTTAGATGTAGCCTTTCGCTTTATAGCTGACCAAAAAGACCCCTCTAAAAACCTGGGTGTCATTGCCGGACCAAGTGGCGGTGGCAAGAGTATGTTGGCGATGAAGTTGGCCCAGGCCAATATGCGTTTTGAAGGCCAGGGTGAGTTGCTTGGATTATACATGAACACGAACACCCTCACCGAGCCCCGCCACTTTTTGATGGCAATTGTTGATCGCCTCGGCTTGCGCGGATCCCGCTCAAATGCTGACCGCATTGACAGCGTTTTGAGCTATCTCCAGGAATCTAAAGAACAGCTTTTGTTGGTGCTTGATGGGCCCCCTGTTGATTACGACTATCTTGACCAATTGCTTAGCTGGTCAATCGAAAACAACAAAAAGATCAAAACATTATTATTCCTTCAGGACCTCAACAACATAACCAGTAATATTGGTCCACTTAACCAATATCTCGGTCTCTATTTTCCCTTCCGCAACGCCAGTAATCTTGAAATCGCTGCGATGTTACTTGCGCGCATGCAAGCCGCCGGGCATCCTAAACCACTCGAATTACTTCCTGAAAGCAAACTGTTTGAAATCGCCGAACAGTCACGCGCCTCGCTTTCCGAAGCCTTGCGCTTAGCCTCAATTGCCCTGGAAGAAGCAATTTTGTCTAAAACTGATGGTCAAATGTTAAAGAATCTTCCACTTTTGGAAATTTAAGGGTCTAAATTTCCGCTTTTGACACTATCTTTATTAGAATATATTTTCTATAATAGAGGCAATAATATAGGAGTTGCCAAAGCATAGAGAATAAGATGAGCAAAGAACTAAAAGACTGGGATGAACTTCGTCAAACCCTCACCATTATCGCAGATGATAAATTGGGGGTGTTACTCGATTCCTGTGAAATCCTTTTTAATGGCGAATATCAGATAAACGCTAATCACCGTGAATATGCTGGATTACGTGAATATTATCCCTTTTTAGAAATGATTATTAACGAAAAAAATGGCAAGCACTTGCGTCTCTATTTAAATCCAAACAGTGTGCCCATGGGCACAGATGGTGCTGAAGACCTTGAATTCAACCTGGAACTTGGCGCAAGTAATATCAGCGAAGCCATCATGCGCCCGGAATCTATCGCCGCGGTGCCTTCTTACCTCCTGCGGTTTGTGCCTTTCGTGGGATCTGGTCCCGTTTTCATCGCTACTGCTTTGCGCCAGGCTTTTTATCGCGCATCACGCGATTCCGGGGCTGATCAACTCTACCCAAAATTAGGTGACAGCGTCAAAATCGATGTGCGCGCCTTGCTCAATACCTTGGGTGGCGCAATGAGCCGGGCCAGTTATTTTCGTATCTTCAAAGATGGCAATATGGATTGGTTTGTACAACGCGGAAAGCCAAGTCATCGCGTTGAGGATGGCCAGGTCCGGCGCGAAGCAAACACCTACCACTACCGGGGCATCCTGCTCACGCCCGGCGATGCCTGCGATCTTTATCACTATTTAATCAATCAAAAGCTAAGTGAAGACCCCATCAACGTCCTTTCTAAGCTTTTGGACACCCCCCGTGATATTATTTTGCAATTCCCATTCAGGCTTCCTAAACCTGAAGACCGTAAAGTCTTTCACCAGGCTGTTTCAGTGCATGAGGTCATTTTAAAAGCGCACGGCACTAAAACGCTTGACCCAACCTTGGCCGGCCTTGGTGACCGAATCGCCAACCATTTAGTACGACCGGAGAGTTTCCTGGCTGTTCCATGGTACTGGTTCCGCAAGGTTTTGCCTGATTTAGGCCTTGATTTAGGCATGCTTTACCTGATGTGCAAAAACTGTTGTTATGTAGACTGGGCTCATGGTAAAGACCGAAATAGTTTTTGGGTGCCCGGTGGCTTGGACAGTCTCAAAGCCTGGACCGGTAACGAGGCATTGCCATTGCGCATCCCCCATGCCGAACCAAGCCAAAGAGGCCGTCCACGTTTGGAAGAAATCAACCCGGATTCCGCCTACACGCGTAATTGGCGCGATAGCAAACGCCAGCTTGCTGGTCAGTACCTCTTGCGTGTTGATACCCGTCAGTCTGAAACTGGTTCAGACTGGAAATTAGAAGTCAACGATGTTCAGCTCACCGCCAAAGATGAAAGCTTAAAGCAGGCCATCTACAACTTCATCTACTCACCACCTTTTGAAGTCTCCTTGTTGCCTATGCAAGATTTACTTCAAAAAACAAGCTTCCAACAGGCGCTTTTAGCCAATGCAAAGGCGAACCCAAAACGATTATGTCATTTTGAGACTCTCAAGAATGCCGGAATTTGTCAATCTGAGACTTACGATAAGAGCTTAATTAGTCATTTTGATACGCTCGTGGATGCACTAAATAATTATTTTGAGACTCTCATTGCTGCTGATATTTGTCATTTTGAGACAGTATTAAATATACTTTTTAAATTAAAATATACGTCTTTCTTCAAACCAAATACTTTTAACCAACCACATACCCCTGATTTTGCCCCACAAGATCTTGAGGAAGACATTCTAGATGAGACAGAAAGCTCAGAGGTGGCGGATTATTTAAAAGAATTTGATTGGGATTTTAATAATCTCTTTTCTATCATGGATATCCGTTATCAGGTTCAAATCAGAGGACTTGGATTAGAACGTGCCACAATTGCCTGGGTTATTTATGCCTGTTTTAATCTCAGCATTAACAATCCCTGGAGCCTCGCCATTCGACGTGTTCTGGATATGCGCAAAGGTCCTGGTGGCGCGGCGGAACGCTTTGCCCAATTGCCCGCTTCGCGTGTTCAATACTTTGTTGAATCAACTTACCATCGCATGCAAGCAGGCTATTTTAACGCCCTGCACCTGAATAGCACAGGGGGGCAGGATTTGCTTGACTTGATTATAAATATTGACAATATTGAAGATCAAAAACGCGCCTTGCGACGCGTGATGGATGCTTTTCGATTTAACATCGATGAGAATTAGCGTTTTAGTAGTTGATAAATTTGTGGTGCTTCACGAAAGGCTGGCATTTCTAAATTTTGTTTTAGAAAATGGATCCCTAAAATAAGCAAAATAACTAAAACAGCCACGATTACTAAGAGCGTGAGTAAAATCCCGGCTTGAGCTTTGGGGTTAGACTTTTGTATGTCTTGATTTGGATTAGTTTTCTCAGATTGAATTGAGTCGGGATGGTTGTTGTTCGTCATAATGCCTTTCTTTCAGCCTAATTGTAATAGAAAATGTATGTTTTAAGCCAAGTTTTTGTGGCATACCAGAAAAAATCTTTTGTACTGAAAAACCGAACCCTATTCAAAAAACATTCGTGATAACAGCTTTTTATCCATGACCAGGCGGTCACAACTGGTGATGGGCAGAGAATAGTCATAAAAAAAAGTATCTCAATAGGGTGGGGGATTGATTTTGCAAGCAAGACTTAATGCGCGTAGCTATTCGCCCTCCCCAAAAAAAGAGAGAGATAACAAGGTTATATTTGTTGACTAAAAAACAGCACATTGAACAGCACAAAATGCGTATAAGATAAGAGAACAAAGTTTCTACAAAGCTGATACAATTAACTTACAATGGAAAAGTTTGAAATAAAAGGAACCTACAATACAGCCACCGTATTTGCGCGTGACCGCGAAGAGAAGGCGATTGAACAAATTCGCACTCTGGTATCGCAACCTTTTGTAGCAGGCAAAAAGGTGCGCATCATGCCCGACTATCACTTCGGAGCGGGCTGCACAATTGGGTTCACGGCTAATTTAGGTGACATTGTTGTGCCCAATTTGGTTGGTGTTGATATCGGCTGTGGCATCCTGGTTACGGAACTCGGCTATGACCAACCTAAGTTAGCCGCGCTTGATACTTTCATTCACCATAACATCCCCAGTGGCTTTGGCAGTTATCAGAAAGCTGTTATGGAATTTGACGAACTCAATAAGCTCAAAAGCGTGCATGCTGTGCCGGTTAAAAAAGCGCAGACACAAATAGGCACATTGGGTGGGGGAAATCATTTCATTGAAATCGCTGTTGATGATCGCGGGATGCATTATCTTTGTATTCACTCTGGCAGCCGACACATCGGTCTTCAGGTGGCGCTTTACTGGCAAAAAGTTGCCCGTGACTATTGCAAAAAGAATGGTATCAATGTGCCAAACGATTTGGCTTATCTTGAAGGACAAAACCGACAAGATTACTTGCATGATATGGACATTTGCCAACGTTATGCTTCTTTAAACCGTAAAGTAATGACAGAGCGCATTTTGGGCCATCTTGGTTTGCCACCACGTGGACAGTTTGAGACTGTGCATAACTATGTGAATCTTAAAGATAATATTATTCGCAAGGGTGCGGTTTCGGCGCGAAAAGGCGAACGCATCATTATTCCTATCAATATGCGCGATGGTTCGATTATTGCCGTGGGCAAAGGTAATTCGGATTGGAACTTTTCCGCGCCACATGGGGCAGGGCGACTTTTAGGTCGCAATGAGGCGCGCAAAAAACTCAATTTGCACGACTTTAAACGGACAATGCAAGGCATTTTCACCACGACGGTCAACCGCGATACCTTAGATGAAGCACCAGACGCTTACAAGAGCATGGATGATATTATCGGGCAAATTGGCGACACAGCGGAAATTGAACGTATTATCAAACCGATATATAATTTCAAAGCTGGCAAAGAATAACTATATTAGCAATACCTGGCAAGTTCTGTTCACTTCGCGTCACTTAAAGAGATTGAGCTTCTTATGAAATTGGCTGATATGCCTGGAACTCTTGGCTATATCCGTCGCGAAGCAAAAATGAACAGAATCACACTATTAATTGCTCATAAAAAGCAACTCAGTCTGTCAAGCTACCTGTCATTGAGGGTATAATAAAATGACCTCATAGAACACTTAGGAGGATTTCATGCATTACGCACTCATCATGGCCGGTGGTGCTGGCACCCGACTGTGGCCAGTCAGTCGTGAACATATGCCAAAACCGGCTCTTAGACTTTACAGTGACGAGAGTATGTTCCAAATTGCGGTCAAGCGCCTGGATCCGCTCTTTAAACCCGAAGATATTTTTATCGTTGCCGGAAAGGACCATAGTCACGTGCTTTCAAGCCAGGTCCCCGGCATTCCCCTTGAAAATTTTATTGATGAGCCGATGGGGCGTGGTACCGCCCCGGCAATCGGCTTGGCTGCTGTTCATTTGGCTGCCAAAGACCCCGATGCCATCATGGCTGTGCTTACTGCCGATCATCATATTGGCAATGAAGTCGTTTTTCGTAAGACCATTAGCGCTGCCATAGAAGCCGCCAAAGAGGGCTATTTGGTGACCTTAGGCATCAAACCTACCTGGCCATCACCAGAATATGGCTACATCGAACAAGGTGAGAGACTAAGCCAATTTGAAGACTTCAGAGCTTACCAGGCTGAGAATTTTGTGGAAAAACCAAGCAGCCAAAAAGCTCAAAAAATGCTTGATTTAGGGCATTACAGCTGGAACAGTGGCATGTTTGTTTGGAAGATTTCCGCCATATTGGAAGAAATCCGCATCCAAATGCCCGCTTTACACGAAAGCTTAATGCGCATAGCTACTTCGTTGAAGGAAGGAAACTACGAAAAGGTTTTGGCGGATTGTTGGCCAAAAATCGAAAAACAAACCATCGATTATGGCATCATGGAAAATGCAAAGCGAGTAGCCGTTATCCCTGCTGATATGGATTGGCTTGACGTTGGCAATTGGAGCAGTTTAAAAACCCTGTTGCCTGCTGACAGTCTGGGTAACAGTCTGCGTGGCGATATTATTTTGGAACAGTCCTCTGGAAACTTAGTCATAGGTGATAAGCGCTTGATTGCAGGTATTGGCCTTGAAGATTTGATTATCGTTGACACGCCCGAGACTCTTTTGGTGATTCACAAAGACCAGGTCGGCGCGGTAAGGGGTCTGGTGGATCGCCTCAAACGTGAGGGCCGCGAAGATTTGGTTTAAACTTGTATTCGCTAAAGAAAAAGCCATTCCGCGAGAATGGCTTTTTTATCTTTGAAATAGATTAACCAGGGGGTTATGGTAAATTGCGCTGGTTAAATTTAAAGAGTTCTTCGGTTGCCAAAGAAATTTTGGTTACTGAGGCATCACGCGTGGTGGGGTAAACAAAATAGGTATCTTTAAGCGTGCTAATATCCACACAATCCATTTTCTTGTCAATGTAGTTGTATTCAATGTGGATAGCGTAATTTTCCATCACATCGCGACGGACTTCAAACGGTTCACCGTTATGTGTACCACGCAATACAAATCCGTTCATATCGTGTTTTAGGCTACCTTTACCCATCTGTACAAATCCGCTTGAATCAGGCAACGAATCTATCAAAGCCTCACATTCCAAACTGTATTCACCTGCTTCAATCTCGGCGCGCACGTTTTCACGTTGCCATTCATACCAATCTGGTGGGTGACTAAATATGGTATCGCCTTCCAGTGCGTGCAAGACACCCAAGGGATTCATCTCCCAGGTGGCACCACAGGCTTCGCAACTGAGGCGTGCGCCTTGGCTGGTCATGCGATATTCGGTTTTACAGCGAGGGCACTGGTACAAAACCCGATGTAATCCCTCAGCGCGATCAGCGTTATGGACTTCAATTTGATTTTTTCGTTGCCAGGCAAAATCATCATATTGCATTGCCTTGGCAAGGCGCGCGTCAATCTCATCCACGCTTAGGCTACTTAATTCGTCCTTGTCCACTACCAGATTTATTGAGGATTCAAGGCGCAGGCCTCGCGATTTTTGGTTCCAACAGGGTTCGTCAATATGGTGGCCGTTCATATTCAGCGCGACCACGGGTACATTAAAATGCTTGACCATTTTTGCAAAGCTTTTTGGCAATTCACTGGGAGTGCCAATCAAAGAATAGCGTGCTTCGGGGTAGTAAGCGACAATTTGACCCTTGCTTAGCAGGTATTTTGTTTGTCGGATGAGTTGCACATCGTTTACAAACTTGCGTTTGGCGATGCAACCTACCTTGCGCATAAGCCATTCGCGCCCGATGAATCCATCCAGCGCCACGACATAATTGGCCCGGTGGGGGAAGATGGCAGCGGTCATTACCTTGAAGTCGGTAAAAGAGTTATGGTTGCAGATGAGTAAATAGGGAGGTTTGATATTTTTGAGGCGTGGATCGCGATGGATTTTAGCTTTGTGTTTCCATAGAGTGGGATAACTGAGCAACCATGTTATGGGCGTGAGCCAGCGCACCTGAGGTTCGATGCGTTTGGCAAAATCATAGCGTGGGAAGTCCTCAATTGCTGTGTTGTCCAATTTAGTGTTGTATTGTCCCATTACGTTGCTAAGCAAGCTCATAAATAACTCCTAATAAGATGAAATTGTAAATAAAACTTGATAATAGCCTGAGGTATCGAAATAATCAACCCAAACAAGGCGAATTAGTTACGTTATGTATTTTTTATTTTACATCGAGGGAGTTTTTCTAAGGTAAAAGTTATAACAAGATGTTTAAGGTAAAATAGATGTGGAGTGAAAATGGACGATAGAAGAAAAAAAACGAAAACACCAAGAATGATAAATGAGTTAAATGAATATTACCGGTCTGTAATTCCTATAAAATCTTCAAAAAGTTGCGAATGTAAGCCTACAACGCTGAATTGCTTAAGTGGTAAAGAGTGGCTAAAAAGTCAAATTGGTGTATGGCAGTTTTTTTACGAAGGAAGAGATATTCGCGACAAAAAAAAACATCCTGCAACCTTTCCGATTTCCTTAGCAAAAAAAGTAATAAGTTTGTTCACACATGAAGGTGAATTGGTACTGGATCCTTTTGTTGGAAGTGGAACCACTTTAGTGGCTGCACAGGATTTAAATCGTAATGCAATTGGATTTGATTTGAAAAAGAGCTATGTCAACCTATCTCTTGAAAGATTGAGCATGGAAAATCTGTTTAATAATGCTGAACAAATTGTAGTTCAAGATGATGCAAGAAATATATCTATGTATTTAGAACCAGAATCTGTAGATCTTATTTGGACATCCCCTCCCTATGCTAACTTGCTAAATCGAAGACGAAAGAACAAATCTAGACGTGACAGGGACAATGATCAACTTGGCCAAATTGAACAGTACTCACAAGATCCACGAGACTTGGGTACTATGGAAATTGATCAATATACGGATACAATGGGAGATATTTTTGAATCGTTGCTGCCCATATTAAAACCGAAAGCACATTGCGTCATTAATGTGCCTGATATGTGGTGGGATAACCAACGGATAACAATTCACGTTTCTTTGGTAAATGAACTTCGAAAAAGAGGTTATGAACTTCGAAATACAATCATTTGGGATAGGACAAATATTGTAAATAATATAGGGATTTTTGGTTATCCAAGCAATTACATTACTATGGGCACGACTTTTGAATATCTTTTAGATTTTTGGAGACCACCTGAACAATGAAAACTTACACAAAAGAAACACTTATTGATGAATTGTTAAGAATCCGAGATATGGGTTGGGTACCTTGTCGCCGACAAGGTAATGTTGGCAGTGTAGGGAACACTCTTGAAGATTTGCTTGAGATACAAGAAAACAATTTACCTATACCAAATGCAGCTGAGTGGGAACTCAAATGTCAACGAATAAGGACCAACTCCTTGGTTACGTTATTTCACTCAGAACCTTCACCGAGAGCAATGCGATTTGTTCCAAATATTCTATTGCCTTATTATGGGTGGCCTCATCAAGAAGCCGGTAAAAAATATATAGAATCGGAAATGAGCTTTCGACAAACTATTAACGCTGTCAGAAGAAGTGATCGTGGTTTCATGGTACAAGTGAACAATAAGGATAGAAAAATCGAAATTTCGTTTGATGCCAAAGAAGTTGCTTTACATCATAAAACATGGCTGGGTTCGGTTAGTACACGTATCGGTTTAAGTGAATTAAATCCGCAACCTTATTGGGGTTTTGATGATTTATTTCATATAGCAGGGACTAAATTACTCAATACTTTCTACATAGAGGCAGATACGAAAAGAGTTCAGAATCAAACATATTTTCATTACAAGAATATTACTATTTTACAAGGCTTTAATTTAGAAAACTTCATTCGATCGATAGAATCAGGTGAAATAC
>CAZTEP010000014.1:0-13277 GCA_964612325.1 uncultured Anaerolineaceae bacterium | reverse complement strand
ATTATTTTGCGTTACTACAAAAGCTGGGAACTTTGGCAACTCATCCTTTTACTTGCTGGCGCAGGCATCCTGGCTATGCTCTTTGGCTTTATCGTCGAGTGGCTACAAGGCAATTACCGTATGCGCATGAATACCGTACGCTATAACCTGATTCATGACCTCACCGAAGCAACTCTGCGCATGCCTTACGGAAACACGCTCAAACCGGATATGCTTGACCGAATTGAGTTTGCGCGCAACACGGTTTCGAATACTCAGCAAGGTGCTGGCGGCATTATGTTGCGCTTTTTACCCTTGTTTGGTGAAATTTTGGCTGTATTTGGTTTCATCGGGGTTTTAAGCTCACTTTCGCCATGGATGCTTCTGGTCATCGCGGTATTGTTAATCACTCACTTTTGGGGCTACAAAACCATAGCTAATGTGCAGGAAAAGGCCTGGCAAGCATTCGCGCCTTACTGGCGGCGAGTTTATGATATGACCAACATTACCCATGACCCTTTACGCAAAAAAGACATTCTGCTTTACAACACCTGGGAGATGCTGAAAACATACATTCTTGGTTTTATGCAAAAGTTTCTTGAAATGTATCAATCACAGCTTAAAACCGAAACTAAAGTAGGCTGTCTTTTAGCTTTCGTGGATTTGCTTCGCGATGTCGTTATCTTTGGGTGGGTAATCGTTCAGTTTCTCAATGGCAGGATAGATGCCGCAACCTTTGTGCTTTACACCGGCGGGCTACTCTCATTTATCCTTGTCATGCAAAGTCTTGCAAGGAACCTGGCGGAAATTCAACTGGAAAGTGTGCGTTTTTCTAATTACATCAAGCTTATGGAAGAAATTGACACGCAAATTGCGGCAGATAAAGCATCAACCACTGCGGTTTCAGAAACAAGCCCTGATATCGAAATTCGTATTGAAGACTTGAGCTTCACTTACCCCAACGCGGAAAAGCCGGTCATCTCCGCGCTCAATCTCACCATTCCCGCGGGCGAAAAGTTAGCCTTGGTTGGTGAAAACGGCGCTGGCAAGAGTACACTCATTAAACTTCTCTGTCGGCTTTACCGCCCCAGCTCCGGACGTATTCTGATGAATGGCATCGACATTTGGCAGTATCCAGAACAGGACTACTTCAAAAAATGTGGCGTGGTCTTTCAGGATGCAATCATCTTTCCTTTCTCGGTCAAAGAAAACGTGACCATGGGCGATGAAAACCAGCATGAGGCCTATACAAAAGCCAAAGAACAATCCGGTTTAAAAGACATCGTTGACGCTCTGCCCAAAACAGACGAAACCAGTCTCTTGCGCATTTTGGATGATGCTGGCGTTGAGCTTTCCGGTGGCGAAAAGCAAAAACTTTTCCTGGCACGCGCGCTATTCAAAGAAAGTGCCCACTTTTTAATCCTTGATGAACCCACCGCCGCGTTGGACGCCCTGGCAGAAAAAGAACTCTACGAACGCTTTGCAACCTTCACAGAGAACAAAACCAGCATCTTTGTCTCTCACCGCCTGGCAAGCACGCGCTTTTGCGACCGCATTATCTTTTTGAAGAATGGCACTATCAGCGAAATGGGCTCGCATGATGACCTGATTGCCCTTAACGGCGAATACGCGGAACTTTTTGAACTGCAAGCCAAAAACTATCGCGCGGAAAAAGCAAAAAATGAGTTTGAAGGTGACTTGTTGGGGGGTCAGGATGGGTAATATCTTCGCCCTTTTCAAATACGCGCCCAAAAGATACCGGTCGCTCTTCTTCTGGCTGTTGCTCTCCGCTTTGAGTGACAGCCTGCTACCAGTTCTGTATATTATCATGCCTAAGTTTATCCTTGCTGAGCTTTTGGGTTCGCAACGGGTGCCTGTTTTGGCTACTTATCTTGCCATTTTGTGTCTTGGCGCGCTCATTTCCACGATTTTGGCCGCGCGCGCCACAAGCCATACACAATACATCATTCAACAATTCGTTGACTTGCTCTCTGTGGCATTAGCTGAAAAAACGCTAAGAATTGACTACGCGGACAGCGAAACAAAATCTGTGCTCGATGCGCAAGCACGCGCCAGTTATGCTATAAACTTTTTTTATAATCTCAGACAAGTTCTCGTAGCCACGGGCAGTGCCCTGGCAAGTATCGTGATGACCGGTGCCCTGATGATTAGCTGGCGATGGTGGCTGATTCTCGTTGTGGTCGGTATCAATTTGCTGACCCTGCCCTTGCTCAAACGCCTAAAAGAAGCTGAGCTGAACAACAACAGACGCAATTTGCCCGAAACACGCGCGTTCAGCTACTTCCTTGAGTTGGCTGTTGACTTTCGTTATGCAAAAGACCTGCGCCTCTATAACGGTGTGGACATGATGATGACGCGCTCAAGAAACAGCCTGGATAAAATTCTAAAAATAAACTATGAATATTTCACACGCGTTGGCACGTTAAACGGCTTTGTGCGTGTTTTGACCGAAGCCCAAACAGCTGTCGTCTTCCTCATTTTAGGCATCGCGCTGATGAGTAACAAGCTTGGTGTAAGCGACTTCACCATGTTATACGGCGCGTCACGGCAGTTTGGCAACGCGATTTCGGTTTTGTTTGCTCAGGTTCGCCAAATTATCACGCTGAATCTTGAAGCAGTTCATTTTCTCAACTTTATGAACCTGCCCGAGCGCGACCTTTCGGATTTAAATCTAAGCTTTTCAGATTTGGATGAAAGCATACAAACAGCTCTCACTTTGGCCAAAGACGGGCAGGTTGACCTGGTGGTGGATAATCTCAGTTTCAAATATCCCACCGCGGAACAACAAATCCTGGACGGACTTAGCCTGCATATCCAGCCGGGTAAAACCGTCGCCCTGGTAGGACGCAACGGTGCCGGCAAAAGCACGCTGGTTAAGTTGCTTTGCCGGCTCTACAAACCCGACAGTGGACGCATTTTACTCAACGGCGTGGACATTTGGGATATTCCGCTGGGCTTTTACTACCAGATTCTCTCGGTCATCTTCCAGGATTTTGAACTCATGCCCATTTTGCTTTCCGAAAACATCGCCAGCAAAAAGCGGGAATCGCTGGATGAAGAAGACACGCTACGCGTGCGAGCCGCGCTATCCAGGAGTGATATGCTCAGCTGGGCGGAAACCCTGCCCGAAGGCATCCACAATCCCATCACCCGCATGCTTTCCGAAACCGGCGCGGTGCCTTCCGGTGGACAGGAACAAAAACTGGCTATTGCGCGCAGTGTCTACCACAACGGCTGTCTGATTATCATGGACGAACCCACTTCAACCCTGGACCCCCGCAACGAAGAGCAGGTTTTCGTGCAAATGCTGGATATTACCCGAGAACAAACCGCCTTGTTCATTTCGCACCGGCTTTCCAGCACGCGCCATGCCGACCGCATTTTTGTGCTGGACGATGGGCGATTAATTGCCGAAGGAAATCACACGCAACTGATGTCCGAAAAAGGGCTTTACGCGCAAATGTTCAACGCCCAAGCGGAGCAGTATCAAGGCCAGATCAACAACTCGTAATTTTTATTACAGCAACTGATTGACACATATAAAACCTTACAGATTATTAAAAGCTCATTAATAATGATTGGTTATTGTCAATAAACTTGCCTTTTTGTTTGTTGTGAATATACTTGTGATGTTAAGCGCTGGGTGTCCCCCCCACCTAGTGCTTAACTCTTTAATCGTCTGTCTCATTTTTTTTCAGAAACATGCAATGCTTTCTTTTCGATATAATAAATTCATGTCCGATGACCATATTTTCTTTATGGAATGCCTAAACCCGTTATGCGGGTTGCGTTTTCCATTGGATTTAAGGCAGTTTGAAGGTAAATATTGCCCTCGCTGTGGAAAGCCATTAAAAAAAGATACTATTCGATTACAAAGCCGATCTTTTTCAAGTTCTCATACCAATCAACAAAAATTAATTGGCCTGCTCGATAACGTTCGTTCAGCACACAACGTTGGCTCAGTTTTTCGCACAGCAGATGGCGCAGGCTTCGCGCGCTTAGAGCTATGTGGCATCACCCCCACGCCCGAAGAGAACCCAACCATCGCTAAAACCGCCTTAGGTGCTGAAAACGCAATAGATTGGCGCTATTCTTCGAATGCCGTTCACGAAGTCATGACACTCAAAGACAATGACTGCTTTATTCTTGCGCTTGAAGCCATACCGCAATCACGCTCACTTTACGAACTTCAATCAATCAACCTTAAAGAAAAAGAGAGCATCGCGCTCATCGTGGGTAATGAGCCTGCCGGCGTGGACCCAAAACTCATCGTGCTCGCCGACACCTGCCTTTATATCCCCATGTTAGGACAAAAAAACTCGCTCAATGTTGCGATTGCCTTCAGTATCGTCGCATATCACTTGCGATTCGCGCTTTCTTAATCGCCATTCCCTGCTTAAAACAATTTATTAAAAACACCGCCCGAATAGAGCGGTGTTTCAAAAGAAAGGAGGGTTCAAACCATGAACACCAACCACAAAAACAACGCGTTTATTTTAGTTTTATTCAGTCAATAATTCAAGCCGTATGGCATATAAAAAACCTTGCGCGTAATTGATACACAGGCAAGGCTTTGTTTGGTTTGTTTTGCCTTATGGTTGAATGATGGTTCCCGCTGGAATGGTTGTGTTTTTGGGTACAACCACAATACCATCGCGCACAATGTACATAGGGTGGTCTACGTTTATATCTTCCGGGAAAGGTTTAATGACCACATTATCGCCGATCGCAGCGTTTTTATCAATAATCGCGCCCTGGATTGTACAGTTTTTGCCGATTCCCAGGGGCGCGCCGTTACGTTGCACGCCATACCAATCGGCACCCATCATAATCGTGTCTTTAATGACACTGCCTTCACCAATTATTTGACGCAGGCCGATAACGCAATGGTCAATTTCAGCCTCGCGAATGATACTACCCTCAGCCAACAAGACCCGTGAAAATTTACAACCAATAGCGCGTGTGCCTGGCAAAAAGCGCGGGTGAGTATAAATGGGCTTTTCAGGATCACAAAAATCTATCTCGGGTTCATTTTCAGTCAACTCAAGATTTGTTTCATAAAACGTTCGAATCGTACCAATATCCCTCCAGTATCCCTCATACTGATAACCGAAAACGCGCGAATCAGCAGAAATGAGATGGGGAATGATGTCTTTACCAAAGTCAACAAACAATTTACCGTCAATTTCTTTGCGTAAAACATCTACCAAAACATCCGTGTTGAACATATAAATGCCCATAGAACCCAAATAAGGCATTTCGGGGTCATCAAGGCTCACCAAATCTGCCAGCAATACAGGGTCTTTTGGCTTTTCAGCAAAGCGTTTTATTTCACCAAATGGGTCTTTCTTTAAAATGCCAAAACGCGATGCTTCATTTTTGAGCACGGGTTGAACAGCTACGGTAACATCCGCATCATTTTCCCAGTGGAACTCAGCCATCTTGCCGTAATCCATGCGATAAAGATGGTCACCAGCCAGGATAAGCACGTACTTAGCGCGCGTGCTCTGGATCTCTTGAATTTGTTTGCGTACAGCGTCTGCTGTACCCTGATACCAATCCGTGTTTTCCAGCGATTGTTCCGCTGCCCAAATTTGCACCCAGCCATGATGAAAAGCGTCAAAGACATAGGTTTGGGTGATATGGCGATGCAAGGAGACACTCAAAAATTGAGTTAATACAGAGATGCGGTATATATTAGAATTAATGCAGTTGCTAATGGGAATATCGATTAGTCGATACTTTCCAGCAATTGGCACAGCTGGCTTGGCGCGTTCAGCTGTGAGGGGGTATAAGCGTGTGCCACGTCCACCTCCTAAAATAACTGCAAGGATTTCGTCACGACCAGGCATAATGGCTTCCTTTCTTTACTGTGGTGTGTAATCAAGCCTCTGTTGGCTTCAAAACACTATTTGATTTTTAATAAATTAGCAGATAAAACTGCTATGCAAGAAAAAGGAACAAGCTATGCTTGAATTGTACCTGTAAATTGTGAAACTGAGCGTAAAATATCTTTTGCGGATTGTAAAATACTATCCGAATCGCCTCCTAACATACTGGCAAGCTCATTTTCACGTTCTCTTTGTCCCAAAACTTTAACCATTGTAAATGTTCGACCTTCACTTTCGAATTTACTGGCTTTAAAATGCTGATCCGCGAAGGCGGCTAACTGTGGTAAATGGGTCACACAAAGCACCTGATGTTTGCGCGCCAATTGCCAGAGCATCTTTCCAACCGTCATCCCCAGGCGACCACCTATGCCACTATCAATTTCGTCAAAAACCAGTGTGGGAATTTGATCGACCTCAGCTAAAACATGTTTAAGTGCTAACATCAAGCGAGAAGTCTCTCCCCCAGAAGCAATTTTTACCAGAGGTTTGAATCCTTCACCAACATTGGTCTCAACCAAAAACTCAACTGAATCGATACCGTGTTGGTCAAAACCAAGATTCTTTCCCTCCACTAACAAGCCGTCATCATCAAGACTTTCCTGAATATCAACCTTAAAGCTGGCTTTTTGCATGTGGAGCGCATCAAGCTCTAACGTAATTGCTTCTTGCATTTTTTGAGCGTTTTCTTTTCGTGCTTTACTAATTCTCAACGCCTTTACTGAAAGACTTTGCTTAAGTGACGCTATATTTACGCTTACTTCATCTATTTGCTCTTCAATTGTATCGATGCTTTCTAATTCTGTCTTGGCTTTGTTTAGGTATGCCAAGACCTCAACGATTGAACCTCCATATTTCTTTTTCAAGAGTTGCAAAGTGTTCAAGCGCTCTTCAATAGTGTCTAAGCGTTTCGGGTTGAACTCGATGGCTTCCAAATAGTTTCGGATTTCATAGGAGATGTCGGCTAATAAGCTTAGCGTTTCTTCAGCGCGTTCAGCTAAATCCTGGGCGTCTTTATCGATTCGTGCTAATTCATGCAAACTGTGCGCGGCTTGACCGACCAAATCGGTGGCGGCGCTGCTTTCTGGACTTCCTTCATCAAGCGCCATGAGGGCCTGTTGACTCAAAGAACTAAGCGCTTCGGCATTTACCAAGCGAGTGCGTTCAGTTCGTAAGCTTTCATCTTCGTCTTCTTGAAGCTTTGCGCTTTCAATTTCATGAATTTGATACCGAAGAATGTCCGCACGCTCTGTGGAAGCCTTTTCAGTAGACATCAGCTTTTTTAAAGTCTCGTTTAGTGCCTGATAATCGCGATAAGTTTGGCGATAGTCTTCAAGCAAACCTTGATTATGCGCGTAACGGTCTAAAAGCTCGCGATGATGGCGAACCTTGAGCAAGCTGAGATGCTCCGATTGACCGTGGAGGTCTGTCAGCAACGCGCCAATTTCGGATTGCAAGCTCAAGCTTACCGCGCGCCCATTTACCCGCGAAACAGTTCTCCCCTCAGCCCGAATTTCACGTCCGAGAGTCAAAAAAGATTCATCATCCCAAAGACCTTCCGGTTCAAGCAAAGCCTGTAACGCTGGCTTAATATGATCGTCAATCGCAAAAAGACCTTCAACAATCGCGCGACTCTCACCCTGGCGAATAACCGTTGTATCAAGCCGCCCACCAAGGATAGCGTTAAGGGAGTCAAGGATTATGGATTTTCCAGCACCTGTTTCGCCAGTAAAAACAATCAAACCCGACTCAAAATTGAGACTAAGCTGTTCTATAATGGCAAAGTTCTGGATGTGCAGCTCTTTCAGCATCCTATTTGCGCGCTCCTTTTGACTGTGTATAGGCACTGGCACAAATCAAAGCCATATATACAATATGCCAGATAATGC
Organism: uncultured Anaerolineaceae bacterium; assembly: GCA_964612325.1. GTDB lineage: Bacteria > Chloroflexota > Anaerolineae > Anaerolineales > Anaerolineaceae > Mesolinea. Next base: position 5,500 of record CAZTEP010000014.1, on the reverse strand, counting down.
GTCTACCTACCACAATAAACATCTTGGGTTGCACAGCTAAAATGATGTTGTGAATGAGCAACGGAGCGGCACCCACCAAAGCTCCAAGTAAAACGGCTAAATCAATACGTTTTCCCCGCCGTCCTTTTAAAATCAGGCGGTTGATTCGATAAATAAGCAAACCAAGACCAAAAGAAACCAAGACTATGATATACCCCAAGGGTGCCACCAGCCAACTTCCGGCAAAAGAGATGACCACAGCTATAAGAAACGCTATCAGAAAATCTTTCGGCTGGGAGGTGTCAAAAACCTTTTGTTGCCCACGAATGCAGTTTTTACAACGATAGCCAGTCGGCGTTAACACCGCGTTTTGGGGATTAATGGGGGTATTACAGCGATTGCATCGTAATACCGGTAGGTCATTATCAGCATCGCTGAGTTCAAGCTCTGGTTTCTCATCAGAAATTGAGACATCTTCTAAAATATCATCGGATTTATCAGTCATTGTCATTTATTTTTAAAATTGGATAAAGGCGCATGACAGTAGCCAAATCACGATAAAAGTAGTTCGGCTCGCCAAAACGCACCATTTTTAATGAGTTTTTGTTGGCACTTACCACAACACGGTCATTATTTCCTATTTCAATAGGCCGCATGCCATCCACACTCAGGATTGCATTATTAATACTTCGCTTGCGCAGTGTAACCTTCGCGCCCTCAGCCAATACTACCCCACGGTCCAATGATAGGTGAGGAGAAACTGGCAATATCAGCATATTGCGCAGTTCCGGAGGCAAAATGGGGCCGCCCGCTGAGAAAGCGTAGGCCGTAGAACCGGTTGCTGTACTAACTATCAAGCCATCCGCTTTATATGAAGCCAAATAGCCTTCGCTTAGGTCAACACGGACTTCAATCGGCCTCACATCAGCACCACGACTAATCACAATTTCATTTATCACATCCCAGCGACCATTAACAATATCGCCACGAATGAGCTCCGCTGTGAGCATCATTCGCTTTTCGATGCGAAAATCGGCTTTCATTAAGCGTTCAATTTGTGTTTGCCATTGATTTTCTTTAATTTCGACCAAAAAACCAAGCGTTCCGGCTTGAATGCCTAAAAGGGGGATTTCATTACCCGCGCAAAGATGGCCCGCGCGTAAAAGCGTACCATCACCCCCAATAACAATCACCAAATCAGAATTTACCAGAGTTGGTTTTTCACTTTTGCTGTCAAAATCATAAGCAAAAATATCGGAGTCGACTTTTATTTGATTAAAATATTGGTGTACCTCTTTCGCTATGGCGAGTGCTTTGGGAACTCCCGCGTTTGGCATGAGCAAAATGTTCTTCGGGATAAAGGCTTGTTCGGGCATAGCCCTATTATAGCCTCAAACATTCGCCTTGAACAAGAAAAAGGGGTATCATTCGCTTTATATTACCTGAGTTGTCCTATGACCAAAGGAAAATCATTAAAATTAAACACAAAAACAACGCAAAGAGCTATTGTTTTTAAACGCATGGCTCTATCTTTGGTAAGCGTTGTAATTATTCTTGTCATTTGGCAGGCCTTATACCATCTGCTCAAGTTGCCAGCCTTCATTTTGCCGGGCCCAATGATGGTTTGGCAAAAATTTGTGCTTATCCTGCTTAATGGCACCTGGTGGTACCATCTTAGCTGGACTTTAATGGAAATCCTTTTGGGTTTATGTATCGGCGTTATTTGCGCGATGCTGTTGGGATACGGCCTTTCAAAAATACCGGGTCTTGAACGCTTACTGGCACCTCTGTTAGCTGGTAGCGCGTCTATTCCCATGGTTGCTGTAGCACCGTTATTAATCATATGGTTTGGCGCAGGAATGAGATCAAAAGTGCTCATTTGCACGCTCACCGTTTTCTTTCCGGTTTTGGTCAATGTCCTGGTTGGTTTACGCAACACCCCCCAGGAACTGCATGATTTAATGCGCTCTTTAAATGCAAATGCCTGGCAAAAGTTTCTCTTACTTGAGCTTCCGGCAGCATTACCGGTTTTGTTAGGAGGTCTGCGTGTGGGTACCACACTAAGCGTAATCGGTGCCATCGTTGGTGAATTGGTTAGCTCTGACCGCGGTTTAGGCTTTTTAATCAATGTCGGCCGTGGCCAGTACGATACCTCTTTGGTTTTTGTAGCCGTGCTCAGCCTTATTTTTGTCGCTTCAATTTTATATTACGCGGTTTTGCTATTGGAACGCAAAGCTCTTTCGTGGCAAACCTGGCGAAAGGATCGTTTATGAAGAAAACATCCCTTATCTTCAGCCTGATTGTTATTATTCTGCTCGTTTCTGCCTGTAATCCACGCCAGGCAACACCTCTAAGAACAATTAATCTGAATTTGACCTATATCCCCAACGTGCAATTTGCCCCATTTTATGTGGGCATCGAAAAAGGTTTCTTCAGTGAAGCTGGCATAGATGTAAAAATCGTTTACGGAAACGAAGCAGATATGATTGCTCTGATTGGTGCTGGAAAAGAGACTTTTATGATTGCCTCAGGCGAACAGGTTTTGATGGCTCGCGGACAAGGCTTGCCTGTGCGCTCGGTAGTCAACTGGTACAGCGACTATCCGGTAGGCGTTGCATCACTCAAAAGTGCCAATATCAAACAAGCCTCGGATTTAGTAGGCAAAGAAATTGGTTTGCCCGGTCTTTTTGGCGCGAGTTATATTGGCTTTGAAGCTTTAGCTCGCGCGGCGAATCTTTCTGACAGCGATTATTCCCTAAAATCAATTGGATTCACACAGGTTGAAAGCCTAATCACCGAACAGGTTGACGCGGTGGTTATCTACATTGCCAATGAAGCTGTGCAACTCAAAACGCGTGGCTATGATATTGATGTGCTCAAAGTCTCAGACGCGCTTGACTTGGTAGGTAATTGCCTGGTAAGCAACGAAAAGAGCATCGCTGAAGAGCCAGAACTCATCAAAGCGATGGCTTTAGCTGTTACCAAGAGTGTTCGATATGTAGCAGAAAACCCGGAAGAAAGCTTTGAAATTTGCAAAAAACACATCGACAACCTCGCAGACCTGTCTCCTGAAGAGTTAGATATTCAACGTCAGGTTATGCTTTCTTCAATTGCCATTTGGCAATTAGAACCGCTTGAACATTCTGTGCAAAAACAAAAATGGCAAAACATGCATGACCTTTTATTGGAACTTGGCTTGCTGAGCGCAGCTGTTGATGTTGAAGGAGCTTTTAGTGACACATTCGACAGATAACTTAGCTTTGGAACTTCGGCATCTCAGCGTAGAATTTGTTGAAAGCGATGGTTCGCTTGAAGTCTTGGACGACCTTAGCTTTTCCGTTTCCAAAAACAGCCTGACTTGTCTGATCGGTCCCAGCGGCGGCGGAAAAAGCACTTTGCTGAGAGCTATTAACGGCTTGATTAAACCCAGCCAGGGTGAAATCCTCATTTCCGGAGATTCGATTCAGAGTGAAACAAAAAATCCAGAGGGTAAAACTCGGATTGGCATGGTGTTTCAAAGTCCAAACCTTATGCCATGGCGCACACTTTGGCAAAACATCAGCCTTCCTCTTGAAATCGCGAAAGTACCAAAAGAAAAAATTAATGACCTGGTTCAGGATTTAATTAATCTGATGAGATTAAATGGCTTTGAAAAAGCCTATCCTCACGAATTATCCGGCGGAATGGCACAACGCGTGGCCATCGCCCGCGCTTTAGCGCAAGACCCCGATATTCTCTTATTGGATGAACCTTTCGCGCAACTTGACGCGCTCAATCGCGAACGCATGGGGGAAGAGCTGTTGAGAATTTGGGAAGAGAAGCAAAAAACGGTGCTTATGGTGACCCACTCGATAGATGAAGCTGTTTTTTTATCCGATAGAGTCCTGGTTTTTAGCGAAAGACCGGCCAAACTGATTTTAGATTTACCAATTAAGCTCAGCCGACCCCGCGAAAAAGAGATGAGATACCAGCCCGGGTTTGTTCACCTCACTCATCAGTTGCATGCTGCCTTGGATGAATAAAACAAAGTCCTTTCTGTAATCATAACTGAGAATAACCAACTAACTATATATACCTTTGTGGTATAGTTTAATCTCGTAAACACGCTATGGCGTGGGAGAAAAGATGCTCATCACAAAAGACTTGCTTATTCAAATTATCAAAGACTACATTAACCGGCTTTTACGTCGCGAAAATTCCATTGTGGCAGTTTATCTGACAGGATCTGTTTTGGAAGAGCAACCTTTTATTGGGGGAAGTACTGATATTGACTTAGTCATTGTACACAGCGAAGAGCCTCCTCTGGCTCGTGAGATAAAACGATTAAAGAATAATATTTCTTTTGACATCGTTCATCATCATCAATCGCTTTACACTTACCATCGGCGCATGAGGCAGGATCCATGGTTGGGTCATGCCTTGCGTAATCATGATGCCATCATGTACGATACCAATCATTGGTTGGAATATATTCAAGCCGGAGTTGATTCTCAATTTGACATGCCCGAGAATACCTACGCCCGCGCTATCAAGTTTTTTGATGAAGCGCGCGCGCATTGGTTTGAACTCGACGATGATGACGCAACACCTTTTAGTGAATGGCTCAATATTTTTCTAAAAGCGGTAGGCGATTCAAGTAATGCCATTGCCGCGCTAAATGGACCTGGCCTTACCCAGCGCCGTATGATGCTTGAATTTCCAGCACGCGCCGAAGCGCTAAATCAACTCACTTTGGTAGGTGAATTAGCTCACCTGATCGGTAATGACTTTATGAACGAGACCATTTATCAGGAATGGCGTCCTGTTTGGGAAAACGCACTTGATTTAATTAGTCAAGAACCCGATTGTCCTGCTAATTTACACAAGGCGCGCAAGGCTTATTTCTTAGACTGTTGCGATTCTTTGGTGGAAAATGGCAGTATACACGCTGTGCTTTGGCCGATTCTGGAAACCTGGCGTCAAGCGGAACAATATTTGCGAGAGTCTCCTTCCGATTCTGAAAGCAGATCTCAAGCCAAAACAGTCGTATCTCAGGATTGGTTGCGCTTTGTTCAGTCAATTGGCTTTTCTGTTGAGAATAAAGAAAATAAAACAAAACAATTAGGTCGTTATATCGAAAGCATCAATCACGCGCTTGAAAACTGGAAACGCGAATATGGCTTATAAATCACCAAATTTGTGGATAATTTGTGAAAAACTGTGGATAACCGCAGTTTTTTTTGTATATATTGAGGATATTAGTACACAATTTCATGTTAGTTGTTGTGGGATAGTATGTGGAACTTTTTAGCATTTTTATTGATGGATTAAACATCAATGTGGAAATGTGAATTTATAAGCTTTTCATCCACAATCTTTCTTGAATAACTTAGTGTTATCTTTTAGGTAGTTTATCGAGAGAAAACTTGTTATGCCAGTAAAAGATTAAAGTTTATCCACATAATCCACACAGCCTACTATTAAAACTACATTTAATTATTAAAAGAGAGATCGGAAGAGCACACGTCTGAACTCCAGTCAC
>CAZTEP010000013.1:0-13360 GCA_964612325.1 uncultured Anaerolineaceae bacterium | reverse complement strand
GACCGCGATTTTTATTACATGATGATACGCGAATTTGGCAAGTTGCAATATAACATCGATACCATCAAGCCCCAGTCAACATTTGTTGGAGATATTTACCAGTCCGAGCTTTTATATGTGGAATATGAATTGCCGCCTGTTTGCCACGCCAAAGATTTCAGGCTCGCTTTTCTTAGCTTGCCTGCATCAAAGCAAAATATGGCACCAGAAGTATGGGAATTTGAACCCAAACTACGCGCCGCGCAAAAAGAAGATACCCTGCCCAAAAATGACCAGGGATTTCTTAGCAGCGAAGAGCACGAAGGCATTACCATGCAAATACTGGCTTACTATGAAACCCCCAAATTCACAGGCTTATCTTACCGTTTTCAGACACCATCGCTCAGGAATAGCGTGTCTCTCCTGGGCGGATGGAATCCCAGCAACCCCATGATTGTTGATTCCGAAGGTAACAACTACTATGAGCAAGATAGAAGGTCCGCAAGCTCGCATTTTGGCTATTTCTCAATGGTGAACAAAATGCCACACGATGAAAGCTTCCACTTAAACAGCCCTTCAATGATGTTGTATTGGAATGAGCTGGATTTTGAAATACTCGAGAATAAGGCGCCCATCACAATTGACTTTAGTGATGATTTTGAAAAGGGACATGAATGGGATCTGGATTTCTGGTATGAATATGACTATCCCCATAAAATTTATTTTGACAAAGTGGTCTATCGCGAAAGTCCCCCACATCTTGAAGTCCACTATGGGACAGATAACGACATTAAATATATCCAATTGTATTGCTTTTCTGATGTCGCGACCTTGTGCAAAGGGAGTCCTTACAGCAGCACCGAAGGTGTTTTCCGCATTGGATTGACAGAAAAACCAAGCGGTCAGTTGAAATTAGGTCTTTATAGTGTTAGCAGAGAAATAGAGCCACCTGAAGGCTGGACAATAGACTTTACGCTGGACGAACTGCCCAAAGCGGAATGGCTGCCCTTAAACGATGTTCCTTATATCGTGCCAGAACAACGACCGTAAAGCCAGGTTTTATACACAAGATGTCATTAAAAAACAAAAGCCCCTTTAATTTGTGAAGGGGTTTTGTTTTTATAACAATTAATACGGTTGGCAACTATGTTACTCTTCTGCGAACGCTTCGCGATATTTTTTGCGGATTTCGTCAATTTTACGTCTTGATTGGGTGCTCTCATCCCAGTAATACCAAAGCATCCAGCCATTGGCTGGACGGCCCAGAATCTCGCGTGCCAGGGCATGAATTGAGCCACGCTGAGACCCTACCACCAAAGCACCATCCGCCTGCACGGTCGCCCAAATTTGCCCTTCATCGCCCAGGCTCAGTTGTGTGCCAGGCAAGATATAACCCTGTTCAACCAAGGTGCCAAAAGGAATTCGTTTGCGTGCGCGTGGATTGGGTGTAACCAGAAGTGGCGCGTCAAACTCGAATTGCACATTTTTACTCAAGCGCTGGCGCGCGTGATAAACATAGCGCGCGTTAATTTCTATGCCAATGTAATGCCGACTCAGTTTGCGCGCCATCATGCCTGTGGTTCCAGTGCCAAAGAAGGGATCCAACACCACATCACCTGGGTTAGTCGTTGCCATCAGAATTCGATACAGCAAAGCTTCTGGTTTTTGGGTGGGATGCAGGCGCTTATCATTCTCGCGCAAGCGTTCTTTGCCCGTGCAAATGGGGATAAACCAGTCCGAGCGCATTTGCAGGTCATCGTTGAGCATTTTCATGGCCTGATAATTAAAGGTATAGCGCGCGCCTTTTTCTTTTTGCGCCCAGATGAGCGTTTCGTGCGCGTTGGTAAAACGCACCCCACGGAAATTTGGCATAGGGTTGCTTTTAATCCAAACCACATCGTTGAGAATCCAAAACCCTAAATCCTGTAAGATGCTTCCCACGCGATAGATGTTATGGTATGAACCGATAACCCACAGGGTACCGGTAGGTTTAAGCACGCGACGGCAGGCACTGAGCCAATCAATAGTGAATTCATCATAAGCGTTGAGGGTTTCAAACTTATCCCAGTCTTCGTCTACGCCTTGCACGCGACTGAGATTTGGGCGCAGAAGCTCGCCTTGCAATTGCAAGTTATACGGCGGGTCTGCGAATATCAGGTCTACCGATTCGGCGGGTAGTTTTTGGAGAACCTCGAGACAATCGCCGTGAATGGTTTGATCAAGCCATGCGGCAAGAGGATGCTCACTCATAATCTAATTGTAACGGATTTTGTGCCTGATTGGGGCGTTTTATTGTGTTCTTTTAACAATTTACCAGTGGAGGATGGATAGTATCAGCATTGCAACTTTGCTTGAATTTCATTTGAAGAAAGCTATAATCCAAACAGAGGTATTATGACAAGTATCAAGGACTCTTTTTGGCAGGATTTTAAGTATTATCAAGATGTGAAACCCCGTTATGGTGACTTTGACACCCAGTTACATGTCAACAACCTGGCATATCTCGAGATGGGCGAAAGCGTCCGCATTGACTACTATAAGGAAACCGGTATATGGGATGGTGTCATTCGTGAGGGTGGCTTTGGCATGTTGATGGCTTCATGCAAAATTGATTTCATCAATTCGATCAATTATGGTGATTTAGTGCGCGTTTACTATAAAACCGCTCACATTGGTAACAAAAGTATCACCTTTAGTTTTGTAATTAAAGAACCCGAAACCGATTTGGTTTATGCGCGTGGCGAGGTGGTCGGTGTTTGCTACGATCATATTGTAGCTAAGTCGGTTCGTGTTCCCAGTGATTGGCGCCAGAAATTGGCAAAATATGAAAATAACGAGGATTTACTATGACAACAAAACCCGCTTTACCCCAAATCGACTACGATTATCTTGAATCTTTTTTAGTCAAACTCTTGAACATTCCCAGTCCGACCGGCTATACCGATGCCGCAATCCGTTTTATTGAGGAAGAGCTAAAGGATTTTCCTGAAGTTAAAGTTGAACACACCAAAAAAGGCAGTTTGCTGCTTACAGTTCCAGGCATGAAAACCTATGAAACTGGTCCGCGACGGGCTTTAACCGCGCATGTGGATACTCTTGGTGCTATGGTTAAAGAAATTAAAAGCAACGGTCGCCTAAGACTTACTGAACTGGGTGGATATGCCTGGGGAAGTGTGGAAGGCGAGAACCTTTTGGTGCATACCCGCCATCAGGGGACTGTGCGGGGCAGCGTCCTTCCAGATAAAGCCTCAGTGCATGTCTATAAAACGGTGCGAGATGACAAACGGGGCGCTGACAGCATGGAAGTACGTCTTGACGCGCGTGTAGCAAATCCAGACGATGTGCGTGCCCTGGGCATTGAAGTTGGTGATTTTGTCTCGTTTGACCCGCGCGTTGAGCTGCATGATGGTTTTGTAAAAAGTCGTCATCTCGACGATAAAGCCGCCGTCGCGATTGTAATGGCAGCGATTAAAGCTTTGCACGACTCCGGCACAAAACCTCTTGAGGATGTTTGTGTGTTGATGAGCACTTACGAAGAAGAAGGAATGGGCGGTCGCAGTGACTTACCTGTTAGCCTTGAGGAACTAATTGCCATTGATATGGCTGCTATTGGTGCCGGACAAGCCTCGGACGAATTTCATGCCTCAATTTGCGTAAAAGATGCCGCCTTCCCTTATCATCATGGTTTCTCGAATAAACTGCGCGACCTTGCTGAGGCATATGATATTCCCCACAAAGTTGATATCTACGTGAATTACAGCTCAGATGCTACTACTTATTGGTCAGCGGGTGGTTCAGCGGCAGTGGCTTTGATTGGTCCCGGCGTGGATAGCTCGCACCATTACGAGCGCACACACAAAGAGGCCTTAATCAGTTCAACCAAATGGGTTTTGGCCTATTTACTGTCTGAATAAGTGAATCTGTAAGAATATTATGTAACTCACGTATCTTTTTCTAAAAACCGTGTTTAAATATATATCTACATACTTTGTATGTGGATTCAAAGACTGTTTTTAGAAAAAAAGGAGAAAAAATGGCTTTTTACGAAGGAATGAACTGGTTATGGGCAATTCTGGTTGGCGCAGCGATTGGTTTGCTGGCTGATATGATTGTCCCCGGCGTCAAAGTGGGATTTTTGGGCGCAATTATCGTTGGTATCATCGGAGGCTTTATAGGTGGCTGGATTGCAGTCCTGCTTAAAATTGGCGGTGGCTTGCTGGTCCAATTGTTGTTTGCCTTGCTTGGTGCCGTGATAGTTCTGCTTTTCTGGCGCTCGGTTAAACGCAAGGCATAGTAGCGTTAGAACAAAAGAAAAAAGCGTGCTCACTGAAGCACGCTTTTGTTTTTAAAAATGGCTGTTAAGAAATAATTGTTGATTGAGGGTAAAATTTATTCAGAGACGTAATTGATTAAGCCTTTATCCAAGTTTTGGGAGATCTATATGGAAAAAATGTATGTTCTCAACATTTTGATATCAATTGTTTTGCTCTTCTTTACAGCTTGCGACGTTCTTTTACCTTCACCTCAACCCACTTTGGAAGAGCATCAAACCAAAATTGATGGCGAGTTAACGCAATTGATTACCAATGTCCCAGCTACCAGGACACCATCAGAAAAGACAACAAAAGAAAAGTCAACACCACAGGTAACTGAGGCACCAACCCAGGAACCTGTGCCAACATTTGAACCCGAGCCACGCCTTAAATCAATCGAAATGGCACCTGGAATATGGTTAACTTATGACATGGACGTTTGGGAAGGTGTAGGAGGACGTGACAACCCATACATCCAGTCGCACGGTTTTATGGAATGTGCTATCTATCTCAACAATGGTCATGGGATGTCTGATATCTTTGAGGTCTTGATTGAACAAAAACTAATCGGTAAAACCGATTTTACGATGTCAACCTGGCGGTATATTGACACAGAGAATATTGTATTAAGAGGCTATACCTGGGAAGACCAGCACTTTTTCTCAGTAGAAGGCCCGAACGCCGAAGTTTTACCGTCCCTGTGTTTACAGGAAGCCGAAGCAGTCTTGAGGCAATCTGAGGCGTTGGACTTTAAAGCGATTTCATTCAGAGATCCCAATGTTAGCGTTGCTCATCCCATTGTTTATTCAAAGGATTTTAATATCTATGCCTTTTTCACCGAAAGTGGAGAAATCCTCCAAATCACTCATGATGGTGGTGAAAAAGAAGGTGAAGACTACATTCAATATTACAATCCGCGCGTGTCGCCGGATGGACGCTTTGTAGCATTTGAAAAATTTTCTAACCAAAGCGTGCTTATTTACTCTTTTGATACCGGTGAAACGCTGAGAATTGAAGAATTGTTTTTTGAAGAACAGGTCTCAGACACGCTGATGGGTTGGGATAAAAATGGTTTACTCTATTTTTCACGGGCCTATGGCAAATGTGATTTGATGCAGGAGGAAAATCAAGGTCCAAGTGAAGTGTATGTGATGAGTTACGATATTGATTATGATCAATTCAGCCTGGAGTCATATTTGCCTGTTATGGGTTCAATTCCCGGGTCTTATTCCAAAGGGTTTGATGTCTCTCCAAGTGGTCGATATTTTAGTTTTTGGGCGACAAGCTGTGATGCCGGTTGGCCAGAAAAAGCTTTCGTTTTCGACAGTCGGACTACCGAAGTTATTGATCATGGCATCATTGGAGACATTAGCCTTTCACACAGTGAAGACCGCCTTGCTTATTCCACTGCGAATCGTTTCGACGAAAACTATAACATTTATGTCGCGATAGCTGATATCGGTTATGGTGGTGCCTGGTATGTTGATAACTTTCCTAACGAAAGAACGGTTTGGTCTAAACCGCAATGGTCTTTTGATGACCGGTATTTGCTTATAAGCCAAAACGAAATCACGGACCCTGAAATAGCTGAATACACCTTTGTTGTTTGGTGGGTCCTGGGGAATACTAACCTTGTCATGGTTGATACGCAAGATAGCAGTAGCCAGCCAATAAGTATTACTGGCGATATGTCCTCGGATGCTGAATATGTGTTTGGAGCGTGGTCGCCAGAGGATTATCAGATGGTATTGATTAAACGGGCTTCCCGAATTGATTTTGAAGGTGATAAACAATCCGAACTTTGGCTTGTTGATCCACTTTCAGGTTCTACATATTTGATTGATAAAGGTGATTACATCCAAAACGTTGATTGGTAAGTTAGAATACCTTTATAAAAGGAATCAAAATAAACGCGAAAGATTAATGTTGAAATTGTTTAGGAGCTGAGATGAAAAAAACTGTATGGTCAATAGTCATTATTTGTTTGTTTGTTATTACATCTACGGCTTGTAATTTGCTCGAGCCACCCCCTCAAGAAACAATAAAACCGATTTCTAAAATTACGGACGGACCTCCAAAACAAAAAACGCCTCAAACACTTGTAACAAAAGCGACACGTCCACCTACTTTCACAGAAACTCTTGTACCAACAGTCACGAAAGTTGAAACGACGTTACCAACTGTTGTGCCCAGTTCAACTCCTGAACCTCAGTATGAAACAATAGAGCTTGATCCGGGCATGTTTTTTGAATATGACGCGCGGGTTTGGTTGCCTCGGGGTAGCATCGATAACCCCTATCTGCAATCGCGGGAATATTCGCAATGCCAGATTTATTTAAATAATGGTCATGGTATGCCAGATACACTTGAGGTTGTGGTTGAAACAATAAACTTTGCAAATAAAGAGTTTTTAGTTTCTACCTGGAAGTATATAGGCACAAAAGATGTTGTACTCAGGGGATATACATGGGATGACAGTTATTTTATGTCCTTAGAAAACCCGAATTTTGAGGTGATTCACCCTCAATGCCTTACTGATTTTGAAAATATTATCAAACGCTATGCTGAAACACAGTCAACAAACGCTTCTGCCATAAACGCCGAAACCAATTTGCCACCAATTGTTTATGCAAAGGATGCTAATATCTATGCTTACTTTACAGAAACCGGTAAAAAGTGGCAGGTTACCACTGATGGCAGTGATGGAGAAAACGATGTTTATTGGCGCTATCAGAACCCACATGTTTCACCGGATGGTCGCTTTGTCGCCTATGAGTTTTTTGAAGACCAAAGTGTCTTTGTTTTCTCTTTTGAAACGGGCCAATTGTGGTCGGTGAGAAAAGAAACGCTTGAAAGCTATACTTCTGACACGATTATAGGCTGGGATTCTAACAATCGTCTTTACATTTCGCGGGTTATTGGCGTGTGTAGTAGTATGCCAGGTGTACCTCAGGAACCCTATCAATCCCTTGTTTTTCGGTTTGATGTCAGCCAGAAAAGCTTAACTAAAGTTACCGATTTACCCGTATCGGGTAATGACCCACAATTGTTTTCGCGAGGGTATGCCGTTTCTCCAAGTGGCCGATTTTTTAGTTTCTACACAGGGGGATGCAATTATGGTGGAGATCACAAGACAACAGTATATGACCTTGAAAAAGACAAATCAATTTCTTTTGGTGTAGAAGGCGTAAAGAGACTTTCTAACGCGGAAGACCGCTTGGTTTATTTTAGCGCGGACAAATTCGCTCAGGATAAAAATGTTTATGCTGTTGTATGGGATTTATATGCCGATGGCGCGCAGGGACTTGACATTTTTGAGGAACGGGGTGCGATTTGGAATAATCCCCATTGGTCTTATGATGATAGCTATTTAATTCTGAGCCAAAACATGATACCTGATACAACAGTGACGAACTATTCCGAATTGTATTGGTGGGAATTATATGAAACAGAATTGGTACTCGTTGATTCGCTGGATGCAAAACCATCAGCGATTAATCTGACGGAAGGATTAGCGAATCAAAGCGATTGGCTTTTTGGTGCCTGGTCACCTTCAGATTATCGTATGGTGCTTATCAACCGTCCTGGCCGAAGCCATTTTGACGATGCTTATTTGGATGAGTTGTGGTTATATGATCTTAGAACAGATCGGCTTTTGCTCATTGATACTGGCAGAAATATAGAAAGCGCGGACTGGTAAACGCACTATGTGAATTTGTATATAAGGAGAAACAATGCAAGAGTCAAAAACGGATGAAATAGTTCTTGCGGGAGGTTGTTTTTGGGGGATGGAGGAGCTTTTTAGGCATCAACCAGGTGTTTTAGACACGGAATGTGGTTACACCGGGGGTGAAAATGATTATCCTACTTACGAAAATCATCCAATGCATGCGGAAGCGTTAAAAATTGTCTTTGATTCCGAACAAACTGATTTAATGAAACTCTTAGACTTCTTTTTCCGTATGCATGATCCTACAACAAAGAATCGTCAAGGCTATGACTTTGGCAGCTCATACCGCTCGGCCATTTTTTATCGCGATGAAGAGCAGAAAAAAGCCGCATTGGAAATGATTAAATTGGTTGACAAAAGCGGAGCCTGGAGGAATCCGGTTGTGACCACCTTAGAACCGCTTAGTACCTTCTGGCCGGCAGAAGAATATCATCAGGACTATCTCCAAAAAAAACCGCATGGATATACTTGTCACTTTGTAAGACGCATACCGAGTTATTTAAAAAATGATTGATTAATGCTGAGTTATTAAACAAAAGAGGCTGTCTGAAATGACAGCCTCTTTTGTTTTCCAAAACGAAAAGGATGCTTTGGATTTGAACTTCCGCTTTTGATTTATAAGAATGCTTGTATTAACTTTAGTTTCTTTGTTTGGATAATGGTTAGCAAGCTTTCAAGAATTTTTTGGCCGACTACATAATGTAATTGTGAGGTGTTCTTTATGTGACCAAAAAATAAGTCATCCGGTGATATTGAATTCAATATATCGAGTGCTTCCCAGATCTTGTTTCTCTTTAACTGACTTTGGAAAACCAGGAAGTTAAAGATTTCGTGTTGTCCTTCAACAATGAGTGTGTCTGCACTCTCACGCAATTTTGATTTGTAATTTTCAATTGTGCTCGTCAGGTCTATTTCCCCTAAGTCATGTGGACTGTCGTTGAGATTTTTCTTCATAAAAGGAATGTTTACATTTATTACACGTTCTTTTTCAAAACTAAGATCCACTAATTGCTCGGCATATTTCTTTGGAGTAGCATATTTTGAGCGGGACAGTGAAACTATATTTCTGACTTTTTCAAAGTCAATTTCATCAGAGGGTTTAATTGTCTTGAGTGTTAGAGGTCTGACACGTTCACCATCAACATTTGTGCGCATCACTGCAGTAAAGTTTGGCAGACTAACCAGCTCGTCCGCATACACACTTGGATAAAATTGTGGTGCTAACTTTGTAGCATCCTCGGGTCCAACCCTAAAAGTAATTAAAGTTCCCACATTACCGAAAATGGACTTCAGAATGTTAAGGCTATCTATTTGTGACAAATATTGATTTGCTAATACTAAACCCACACCAAACTTTCTGGCTTCGGATAACATAATTGAAAAGTTTTCGGTTGCTATTGTTTGGAACTCATCCACATACAAGTAATAAGGGTTAAAGTCTTTACCTTCACTAATCTGTTTAGCTCGACTTACCATTACTGTAGACAACTTGGCCATAAGAAGCATGCCCAAGAAGGCAGCGTTTGCTTCTCCCAAAAGCCCTTTTGACAGATTGATTAGAATAATCTTGTTCTTTTCAATGGCTTGTGCAAAGTCAACTGATGAATGAGGTTGGCCGAAGATGTTACGAATTCTGGAATCATCTATAAAGTCAGCGAATTTACTGGAGTAATAATCACTATTACGCTGGCCGTCCCTATTGACATAAACGTAATTTGAATTAGGTAAACCTTCGGTAACCCAGTTCTTTAGTACACTGTCTTGAGATTTAAGTGGCATCCATCTTTTCCAAAAGTCTTTTATTTCAAAGATGTTATATAAATCAATCTTAGTACCAGGTCTACTTCTGTCGCTCATTACTAATCGCAAGTTGTTCATCACGTGTTGGTAGAAAACGGGACCGTGATAATCACCTTTCGATAAATCAAAATACTCTGTAATGAACCGTTTAAAGACTGCACGCAATTCTTTCAGCACAAAATCTTGCTCTTCATCATCTTTGACCTCAAGAATGTTAAATCCTATCGGGAATAAATAGTCCGCGGGGTTGAAAAGAATGACATCTTCCATGCGGTTTTCTGGAATTAAGTTTAACAAGTCTTGATAAAGCTCACCGTGTGGATCAATGACAGCCAAGCCATGACCAGCTTCCATGTCAGCTTGAATCATCGATTTCATCAATGTGGTTTTTCCAGTGCCGGTTTGTCCGACGATATAGGCATGCTGTCTGCGAGATTTCTCATCCAAAAGAACTGGTTGGTCAAAGCCATGATAACTGTTTATGCCAATTGGGGCTGGATGTTTGTTTGTGGATTGTAGCTCGATTATTTCCTTGGGGAGTGGCAATTCCGCTGTTGAAAAAGTGTCAATTCCAAGCAGGTTTTTCTCAGCGTTACATGGAAAATAGAAAGCGGTGACCGCTTCAATTGCACCTACCAATCGGTCAAAACGATAACCACTTGGTAAGCTTTCAATGGGGTCGCTCGGTGCATGAGTAAATTCTTTTAGTTGCTTTGCAACGTTATGAGCGTTGCTTTTGGCGGTTTCATGGATTTCAAAACCACCATAGTTATAGAGTCTGGTATCACCTTGTTCTAAGGAATGAGCTCCTGTGCCAATCGGTTCGGTAATAGCCAGACCGGCATGTTCAAGAAGAAGGGGATCAAGTGCTTCCTCGCTTGAAATGAAGGTGGACATTAGGAAGGATGACTGTTGGAGAGCCATGCTGGCTTTAATCAGACTCTCAAGCAAACCTTGTGCGCGACTTTTAGCGATGTCAAGTGGTTTTTCTTCATAACGGATGGTTTTTTCGCACAAGATAAGTTGGTTTGTTTGATAAGTGATTTCTTCAGGACGCAATCGTGTTGGCGTTAGGATTGTACTTAAGACTATCATTTGATCAGTTTTTACCGCGGCTTCTAAGAAGTTCTCAAATCCACCATAAGATTGTGAAAAAGGATGCACAAAGTCAATATATTCTTCGCCTGAACCTACCTCGTTGTTTGTTGCTAAAGAAAACAAATCATATGCAGGTAAAAGGGTTTTAACAGCGATTTTTTCAATTCTGCGTTTAATTTCCACATTATGACATTTATCCCAATTGATAGGATAAAGGAAACGCTCTAATTCAGTCAAGGAATCAATCCTTCTCCAGTTATGATTAGGGAACTGACTCACTAAAAGCACATTTATGTTGTTTGCCAGTTTATTAATTTCAAGGTTAGTATAGTTTGAAACCTTGATAAGCAAAGCGATTTGAACGGTCGCGTTTGCAGATTTAGTGTTAAATGGGGTGACGATAGTTCTAAGGCAATAACTGATTTCTGAGGCATCACGATAAAGAATATTAACCAAATTTGTGAGCCGGTCAATATGGTTCCGAAGCACATCTATTCTCGAAATGCCAGGTTGTTTGAGCTTCATTTTGGATAAAACAAAGCCGAAATAGGTGTCTTCTGAATTGCGATCTTTAATATAAATTGTATTCTTCATGGTATCTTTTCCTTTATAAGAATTTGGATGCTTACTTTTGTGGTGTATTGAGGTAATTTGAGTTAGTAGAGTTTGCTGGAAATATCAAGAAATCACCATTCAATTTGGTGATTTCCTTTCACTATTAATATGTAGCTTTTTGACGAAACTGTGACTTAAAACTCTTTTATTAAGAGAATAGAATATTAAAGAAATTTAACCATTCTTCAAGCATGCGTTCATCCTTAAAAACCTCTTTATAATTCTTGAGTATTCCATGAACAAACTCACTGTAGTATTGATGGAAAATTGGCAAATCTTCGTTATTATCATTTTCTTTAAGTTTTTGGTAAAGTTGAGGTAGCAATTGATACGCTGTCTCTTTTCGAAGAGAAGCATTTTCTAAGCAACCAAGGACGAGAAGAAGAAGTCGCATGGTATTGTTTGCGTTAAGGACTTTATGGTTTAGGATTAATTTTTTTACATTGTTTTGCCAAACTTGGTGGGCATCAGGTGAGCTTTCATCAAATTCAAGGATGATAGTTTGGGCAATTTCATTGGCTAATGAAAAGAGGGTTTCACTTTCTGTAACTGATTTGTTGTTGTTATCTTCTTCAAATTGGATAAGAATGTTGCTTTGTTCTATCTCCCCAGCGACTTCTTGATTTGTGAGTGATGGAATTAGATTGGATTCTTCTTCTGAAGGATTAGTGTCAATTTGCTCTGAATGAGAACCCTCATAAGATATATCATGCTCTCTAATAACAACTGGAGGATACTTCTGGGGAAAATACGGTGTGTACTCAACTAAATTGGTGATATCTGTTATTGAAAACATTTCTGAAACGATTTCATCTTCTGAGTAACCGCGGTTGATTGCTTCGTTGATGTGAAATGAATACAGATGTGAATTATCGTTTAGGTCTAGACTGTTATCTAATTTAACTCCAACAGCACCTTTGGATGGGTATCTTCCAACAACCAATGAATCAACTGAATCACTTGAACCATAATGCCAACTTGCAGAAGAGATAGTGGCTCGTGAGCCATAGGGGACTGCAATTAATGCAGCGTCAAGCATTTGTAATCTCTTTTCAATTGACGTAATAGGTGATTCAGAATCGATAAGGCATACTTTTTTTTCTTGGCAGAGGCAGTTTGCAACATAACTGGAATAATTCAACCCAAACTCTGTCTGAAGAGCTGAAAAGTAAGACCACCGTTTCTCTTCTTCAGGCAATGAAAAAGATATTTTTGGCTCATTTATTAAGAATTGGCCTCTTTTAATGTTTTCTTGAGCGGTCGAAATTGCGTTGGCAACATCATGCTGAATAAACAGTTCAGACAAATGGAAAAAGCTACTTGGCTCAGTTTGTAAAATGCTAAAGGGAAAGATTAAACAAATTGAATTGAGGACTTTCCGGCGGCTTTTATCATAATAATTGGTCCAGCTTTGCTTGATTACAATTTGACATAATTCGCCATCGATTTCTTCGGGAATAAAATAGTACCAAGGCTCAGCGGGTGCCAAATTACTCTCACTTTCTGGAACCTGCGCTTTTCGCCATGAGAGAAAACGTCTTTCCCACGATCTTTGATCGTTGATCGACCCAGCTAAAATGCGGTAGTCAAAACTGTCGTCTTCAAATTTGCTAACGATAAACCAATCGGTTTGGTTATATAATTTGTTCATTATTCAATTCCGCCTTTGTCATTCGCCCAACAGCCCAACTTAATGGGGAATCAAGATTAACAGGTCGAAAATCTATCCCGTTTCTGAGCATCAATTTGCCATCTTCCATTTTCACAAGGTTCGTTTTGTTTTCAGTATCGTCAAAGAAGCCAATTGAAGAAATAAGAAAAAAGG
>CAZTEP010000012.1:9088-13388 GCA_964612325.1 uncultured Anaerolineaceae bacterium | reverse complement strand
AGAGAGGATATACACTGACAGAAATTAATATAACCGCTCCAAAAAGGATGCCTATATACCAGCGCAATTATTATGAATTAAAAAACTGTTTAAACTTGCCAATAACCAACAAGTAAATCAGATTAAAACTCATTCCAAAAACAACCATCGAAATTGCAATCACCATGCGTACATATTGGCTATTATACGCCGCTATTGATTCAGGCAAAATGTTAAATCCACCGGTCCCAGCAACCCCAAAAGATAAAAGTATCGCCTCAAACCAATCTACTTTGCCTATACGCAGCAATAAAATGACTACCAATATCAGGCTCAAATAAATAGCATACAAAATGTGAATTGATTTACTAACCCGCGATTCCAGCTTTCCAAAGTTTGGGCCTGGCAACTCAGCACGCATAATAAAAATCCCACGTGAGCCAATAGTTGGTTGCAAGCTGATGATAAAAAACAAGAACCCCATACCCCCCACGACCAAAGAAAAACTGCGCCAAAAGAGCAGAGACCTGGGTAACACGCTTTCACCAATCGGTAATACCGATGCGCCGGTTGTTGTAAATCCACTTGTTGATTCAAAAAGAGCATCAACAACAGAGCTCACCTCTCCGCTCAATAAATACGGTAAGGAACCAATAATCGAAATCATGATCCACGCTAAAACAACCAGAACTAACCCTTCACGCGCGTAAAAATCATCTTTGGCTGGCTTCTTATTGCCAATGAGTAATCCTAAAACCAAACAAATGGCCATCGTAATCAAAAAGCCCTGTAGAACACTAAAAGGCTCGTGATATATCAGACCAACAATCACAGAAGGCACCATTAAGGCACTCAATATGACCATTATTCGGCCTAATAAATAACGGACCATGCCAAAATTCACCTTAGACCTCTTCTTCCAGTATCTCGTCTAACTCATTAATGCGTTGTCCTAAGGTGACTATCAAAACCCTGTCCCCCTCGCGAATTTGATCAGCACCGCTTGGAATGATACGCTTTTTTCCTCTTAAAATATGCGCGATAAGCACCCCCTTTTTAATACGCAAAGATTGGATAGGTGCATCGCTCACTTTTGTTTTTTCTTTTGCGATGAACTCAAGCGCTTCAGCTCCTTCACTCCCCAATCGCGCGTACGTTTCCAAATTACTTGAAGCACTTTTCTCATGCGAGCGAATGTATTGAATAATGCGATCGCTGCTTGAAACATATGGGATGATGATTGTGTCTAAAGCAGTGTGATCAATAAGTCTGACCAACTCGCGCCGATTGATTTTGCTAATTGTTTTACGAACACCTTGCTGATGTGCATAAAGCGAGAACATAATATTTTCTTCATCAATATTGACCAGTCCAATTGCTACATCATAATTGCTAATTTGCATTTGCCGCAAGAAGCGTTGATCGGTGCCATCCCCATAAATGATTTCAGCCTCAGGAAAAGCAATTGCGAAATAATCCGCAATTTTGGGGGTTGATTCAATCATTTTCACGCGCACACCACGTCGAATTAAAGCTGGTATCAAGTAATAGGCAATTCGGCTTCCTCCCACGATAATAGTTGAGCGCCAGTGAGTATTCTTATGGCCACACAATTGGCTAAACTGATCAATTGCTTTTGGCCTGCCAACCATTTGAATGTAATCATTCCCCTGCAAGATGGTGTCTCCTTTGGGAATGATAATTTCATGTTCCCGTTCTATTGCACAAAGCAATAAATCGGGAATTTCCGCCCGAATTTCCGCTAAGCTTCGACCAATTACCGCTGTGTTTACATCAACCCGCAATTGCACCATATCAACCAGACCGTTCGCAAAAGGTTCAATCGCGCTCGCAGCAGGATAATCAAAAACCCGGGTAATGTCAGCCGCTGCTTCAGCGTCAGGATTGATCAACATGCCAATACCCAGTTTTTCCTGGTAAAAAGCCAAATCTTTAGCATACTCTGGCTCCCTAACCCTGGCAATCGTAAACTTTGCGCCTAATTTACTCGCGATTGTCGCCGCGATAAGATTAGTATCATCATTTGGCGTTACCGCGATAAAAACATCGGCCTTGTCTACATCAGCTTCTTTTTGTATTTCGATAACCGATCCATTACCATGCACCCCACGGATATCAATATCTTCAACAATCGAATCAATTCTGTTTTGCTTGAGATCAATCAGGACAATTTCGTGCCCTTCGTTCGCTAAATCCTCGCACAACACCCGGCCTAACTTACCACCGCCAACAATCACAATTTCCATAATATGCCTCGATACTTTATTTTATCAGAGAAAAAAAGCATAATCATAAATACATCAAAATAATCAATCCATCAAACCATTTGACGGAAAAAGAGCAGCTGTCTATAATCCTTAAAGTAAGGAAATACAAATGAATCAAAAAGATTTAGAACTCTACGAAAAAACCGTACTCATCACCGGCGCGACGGATGGCATGGGTAAAGAAACCGCGCTTATGTTTGCCAAAGTCGGTGCGACTGTGCTTATCCATGGTCGTAACCCAAAGAAACTTTCAGAAGCGCTTACAGCCTTGCGAAAAGCAAACCCTAGGGGACAGTATTACAGCTATCAGGCAGATTACGCTTCCCTGGATGATGTACGGTCGATGGCTAATGCCATCAAAAAAGAGCATCAACGAATTGATATTCTCATCAACAATGCTGGGCTCTATCCCGACAAACGTGTTATCACAGAAGATGGATTTGAGCTGACTTTACAAGTTAATTATCTCTCACCTTTTTTGCTCACGCATGAGATGATGCCTTTACTTGAATCCAGTCCCAAAGCGCGCATTGTCAACATGGCCTCTATAGGTCATAAACTCGTTTGGAACAACATCAGAAACCCAAAATCCAGTCCCTTTTTCTGGCGTTGGGTTAGCTATTGTCGTTCAAAACTGCTCATTGTGGCCTGGACCATTGAACTCGCCCGTCAGCTAAAGTCAAAAAACATTACGGTCAACTGTCTGCATCCTGGTGTCATTCGTACCAAAGTTATCCGCATTCTGCCCCTGTCTTATGGATCTTCGGTACCTTCAGGAGCCAAAACTCTTTTTGACCTTGCCACAAACCCAAAACACGACCAGGTCACCGGTAAATATTTTGAGCGTTATAAAATTGTCCAACCATCTCCTATGGCACTCAACAAAGCCTTGCAGAAGAACTTATGGCGCGCCAGCCATGAATGGGCAGGTCTCATGATAGAATCAAAACATGAGTAAACGCGCGATAAAAAAGCTTCAACGGCTTTTCTTTCTAAGCCTTCTGCTAAGCTTGCTGCTTAGCGCATGTCGGCCAAAACCGCCTCATTTTAGTCCGATTTTGCCAGAGTACAGCAAAGATGCAACCTCGGTCACAGATGCCGATAAAACGCGTTTAGCACTCCATCATGCTACCCCTATGCCCCAACCCACCCAAACTCCTTGGCCAGTTTCAACATCTACGCCCGTTTCAACACCTACCACACCAATGCTGAGTGATGTCAACCCATTAACGGGCCTCAAAGTTTCTAACCCCAGCTTGCTCCACCAACGGCCACTCCTGGTCAAAATCGGAAACTGGCCTGAAAGCCTCCGTCCTGCCGATGGCCTAAACAAAGCCGATATGGTGTTTGAATACTACAATGATGACTTTACCAATCAAATCCTGGCGCTCTATTATGGCGACGACCACCCCCATGTAGGCCCTCTGGTTGAAGGACGCGTTATCGATGCTCGCATAACAGAGCACCAGCAAGGTATTCTCGTACTCGCAGGTGGTGATGACATTTTCAGGGATGTTCTCAAAAACTATCTTCAAGACCGTTATCTCATGCGCGGATCAGTGCCCTGTCCGGGAATATGCACAGATACAGTCGCCCAGGGAGGTTTAACTTATGTTGACACAAATGCACTTCGTGATAGGGTTGCCAGCCAATCTTCATCCGATTTCATACCCTCTCTGTTCGGACTGACTTTTTCTGAGGCTCCCCCTGTTTCAAAAGATGCTGCCACCAGATTTAGTTATATTTACGCTGATTTTTCGGTTACAGACTGGCGTTATATTCCTGAAGAACAACATTATGAACTCTGGCAGGATAAAAGCCTATCTGCCAACAACTATACCCTAAGCAAAAGCTATGACCGTGGTACAGGCGAAGCTATCACGTTTGAAAACATTCTTTTCTTGTACACAAAATACAGCAGTTATCGGCAAAAATTTTACGACATCAATTTTGACGATGGCAACACCCAACAACCCGGCATCCTCATTCGCGATGGCCAGCTGTATCACATCATATGGTCTGTCGCAAACTAT
>CAZTEP010000012.1:0-9078 GCA_964612325.1 uncultured Anaerolineaceae bacterium | reverse complement strand
TGAACCATTTCTCATCTATAAGCTCAACGGCGAGCCAATGCCTCTCAAACCCGGGCGGACCTGGATTACCCTCGCCACAATCGACAGTACCATCGAACAAGTCAATGAAACCGAATGGGACATGCATTTTATAATAAAATAAAACTCTTTTCAGAGCTTTATCATTCAATCATTTTTCTTTAGAGAGAAGCCTTTTCAAATTGTGTTGCCCTAAGGCCATTTAGCGTTACCAGAAGCGAAACACCAATATCCGCCAAAACTGCCACCCAAAGGGGTGTCAACCCCATAATTGCCAAAATTGCTATAGAAAACTTCACACCCAGGCTGATGACAATATTTTGCCGAATAAGCTTATTGGTAAAACGCGAAAGACGTAAGGCGAAAGGCAGTTGCTTTAGGTCATTATTCATCAAAACCACATCCGCGGTTTCCAAAATTTGCCCACTCGCAGCTCCCCCCATCGCCACGCCAATATCCGCGCGCGCCAAAGCAGGGCCATCGTTGATGCCATCCCCAACCATCGCCACCATGCCAAATTTTTCCTGCAAAACCGAGAGTGCCTCAAGCTTATCCTGGGGTAAGAGCGATGAATTCACTTCATTGATGCCTAAGGTGCTTGCAATATGGTTTGCCGCACCGGCATTGTCACCCGTCAACATCACCGTATGCACACCAAAAGACTGCAAGGTTTTTAAAACCTCAATGGCTTCCGGTCGTGCCTGGTCGCGCAAGGCAAGATATCCCCTTACACCATCCCCATCACAAACCAAAACCGTCGTTTGCCCTTGCGCTTCCGCTAATCGGGTTTTCTCAACAATTTCCTGAGGCGTATTGTGTTCTGCCAGAAAAAGTGGCAAACTACCTATGGTCGCTTTTTTGCCATTGACGATACCTTCCTGGCCCCGTCCACTCAAAACCTTTAAATCTTTTGCGGGTAAGATTTGTCCTCGAACATGCCGTTCTTCCGCATGCTCAAGAATCGCATTGCTCAAAGGATGACTGCCGCGTTCTTCAAGAGAACTTGCCAATGCCAGTAAGTTATCGCATGGCTCACAAGGCTCATTCGTCTCATGGCAATCCACAGCTTTCACCAATTCCACTTTTGGTTCTCCCCGGGTTAAAGTGCCTGTTTTATCAAAAGCAACCGCTTTAACCTTTGACAATCCTTCAAGATAAACCCCACCCTTGAAGATAACTCCTGACCGCGCTGCGCGGGTCAAAGCTGAAATAATGGTAATGGGTGTACTAATCACCAAGGCGCACGGACAACCAATCATCAGCAAAGAAAGCCCCCTGTGAATCCAACCATAGCTATCCGCTGTATTCCAAAGAGGCTGCTTGAAGATGACCGTAGGAATAAAAACCACTAAAATTGCGACCAACATCACAATTGGCGTATAAACATTGGCAAACTTGTCAATGAATTTCTCTTGCCTGGCTTTGGTGCTTTGCGCTTCGATTACCAAGCGAATGATGCGTTGCATGGTCGTATCTTCAACCAAACGACTCACCTCAACTTCTAATAAACCACTGCCATTAATCGTGCCTGAAAGCACTTCATCACCCATTTGTTTAGGAACCCAGGTACTTTCACCAGTGATAGCAGCTTGGTTTAATTCACTTTGTCCGTTTACAATGATGCCATCCATAGGTAAACGTTCACCGGCTCTCACAATAATATGGTCACCAATCTTCAAATCCTCAACCGACACAAGGATTTCTTCGCCATTGGTTATGCGCAAAGCTTGTTTGGGTGCCAAATCAGCAAACTCGGTCAACACTTTACGCGCGCTGGCACTGGTGTAACCTTCAATCGCCTCAGATAGCGTAAAGAGGATAAGCAGGGTCAAAGCCTCAACCCCCTCACCTATCAAAACCGCGCCAATTAAAGCCAAAGACATCAATACATCCATGTTCAACTTACGTTTCAAGAACAAGCTCTTGAATCCATGGCTCAAAACAAACCAGCCTGCCACTGGCAATAAAAGTATTTGGATAACAATCACCCAGGTATTTGACAAGCCAAACCGAGATAACAGGAATGTTAAACTCAAAAGAACAATGCCAGGAATAACAACTTTAAGCTCAGGCATGCTCCAAAAATGATGCCAGAACCCTTTAAAATCCAATATTTTGCTGTGTTTTACACCTTCGGGGTCGGGCGTTACCATCATGCCACATGCGCCAGCGCTGCAACCACAAGAACTTGATTGATGATGGTCATCATGATGGTTGTGAGAATGAGAATGTTTGCTCATTAAATCCTTTCGTGCATATGCAAAGTGTGATCTAAAGCTAATTGAAACAGTTCGCCAATGTGTTCATCATTGATACGGTAAAAAACCTGTTGTCCTTCCCGCTTTGAAGACACAAAACGTAAATTGCGTAAAAGCCGCAATTGATGCGAGACCGCGCTCTGACTTATCTGCGTGGCTTCCGCAAGACAACCCACACAAACCTCGCCATCCAACAAAAGGTCAAGCAACTTAAGGCGAGTTGGATCTGCAAGACCCTTAAAGGTCATCGCCATACGATCTGCTTTTTCATTGCTCAACCGCGCGCGAAGCTTCTTGCTTCCATCAGAATGATGATGTGTTTCTGTCATTTGCATTACATCCTTTCAAGACATATGAGCTTATGCTCATATGTGCATATTATATACTAAGCTAAAATGTTAAGCAATTGTTTTATACATTCTACGTTTTAGATCTGAAAAAAAATATTGTGCTGAACTGTAAATAATTCCAGACTAATAATAGAACCGATTCTGCTTGAGAAAACTCAGAAAATCACATACAGCAACCGAAGAGTCATCAAAAATGAAGGAGTAGGCAATTTCTTTTTCTTTTGAATCTTTAATCTTCCTAAGCAGGTCTGAAATCTCTTCTCCTGATAAATAATAGTCCGTTAGATAATCCTCAACACCGAAAACTTCAAATTTAAGATGCGCGATTTTGTCATAGTTAAAGGAAAGTGCGTTTTCCTTGCTCAACTTTGTTGAAACACAAGTATGGTCCAAATCGATTTCAATATCACACAAATCCTGCACACTAATGACCGGAATAGGATAATAATTCATTTCATACACTTCACTCTTAATTCTTACGTAATGACCATTAAAGTAACCGTATGTGAAACCGATTCCGCTATTACACTGTGATAATTGTAAAAGGATTTCCCGCTTCCTCGTGTCCAGCTTTAAGTAAATTTCATTAAGTTCGTTTATTCTCATCATAAGGTTTCTTTAATTATTTCTGCTTTTCAAGAGTCGCTTTCAATTCCTCAGCTTATTAAGAACTTCAATTTTTCAGGTTTTGATAAGGATTATTTCTTAACATACCCCGCAAGATACTTTAATAGCGCCGCGGTCAATCTCGCATCATCCACGGCATGATGACTGTTTGGCAAATCGATTCCACAAAAATTCCCCGCAAAGGCTAATTTTTGCGAGCGGAAACCATTAAAGCGCGCGTTCCACTCACCATACCAGGCAGCGAAGAGGCGCATCACGCAAAAAGCCTGATTATTTTCCAAAGTCCAGGGCAAACCTGCAGCAGCATTGCTCTGGCGCAAAAGACGCATATCAAAATCAGCGTTGTAAATGCCAATGGCGCGGTTGCGCAATACAGGCTCAATATCAAGCCAGACCTGTCCCCAGGTTGGCTTATCAGCCACCATAGCATCTGTAATTTCATTCACCGCGCTGGATTCAAGTGGGATAGGAATACCTGGATTAACCAACCCGTCATACAGCACATTTCCGTCAAGGTCTACGATACCAACCTCAATAATCAGGTCATTTGGGCCCGTGCCCGTCGTTTCAGTATCCAAGAAAACCGGATTTAACGCCAATAAATCGCGCGCGCTTTGCATTGTTTTTGGGTGTGCAACTGGGAACATAATCGCCTCCAGCATGATTATACACCGAGCATCAGTCTCCTGTCTTGTAAGTTTCAATGCCATCATCGTCACCCAAAAAATCAAAACATAGTGTATGATTATGTTTAAGGTTGCTATGGCAGATATGATTCAATCTAAAACTGAGGATAACGAAAAAGTCTCCAATAAGAAGACCCAAACCAAGGCTTTTTTTCACCAGCTGAACGCCTTCCTCATCAAAAACACACCTGGCATGCGCGTTATCAAAACGATGATTGCTGTCTTTATCTGCCTTGGCATTGAAGCTATTCGCCAAAAAAACGGTACAGTCTACCACAGTAGCATTGCCGCAGTAGTTTGTATGCAACCTACTGTAAAATCCACCGCAAAAACCGCGCGGGAGCGTGTCATCGGCACCCTCATCGCCGGCATTTACGGTTTTTTGGTGCTAACCTTTATATTCCCAAACGTCACTGTTGATACCCGCGAGTGGTACTACTATTTGGTTACAGCCTTGCTTTCTCTACCCTTGATGACGATCATGATTTGGATAAAAACGCCTGGGCCAATAGCTATTACAGTAATTGTTTACTTAATCATCACCCTAAAAACAACGGATGTCACACCTATCGCCTACACGCTTGAACGCGTCGGCGACACGCTCATCGGCATAGCTATCGCGCTTTTGGTTAACTGGTTCCCGCCACTCAACAAACTTGGCAAGAAAATGGGACAGGTTGAAATCACGCCTGCGCCACCCACAGACCAATAAAACAAAATATGAATCCTGTAATCACTCAAGTACGTCATCTCATCAGGGAATCAGAAAGCATTGTCTTTCTTGGTGGTGCTGGGGTTAGTACAGCTTCTGGTATTCCCGATTTTCGCTCTGCAACTGGACTGTATAACCGCGCGCACAACCTTAATTACTCGCCTGAGTATTTACTAAGCTACGATTACTTCAAAACTGACCCACAAGGCTTTTACACCTACCTGCGCGAAAACCTTTATTATCCCGAGGCTCAGCCTAACGCTGCGCATTATGCCCTGGCAAAATTAGAAAATGCAGGCAAGCTTAAAGCGGTTATTACTCAAAACATTGACAATTTTCATCAACGGGCTGGCTCGACCAAGGTCTTGGAACTCCATGGCACAATGGAACGCTACTACTGCATCCGTTGTCGCAAAGATTATGATGCGGCTTATGTCATGCGCACAAAAGAAGTGCCTCGTTGCACTTGTGGAGGCATCGTAAGACCAGATGTTGTGCTATATGGCGAAACGCTCAATATTGACGTGCTCAACGCATCTGTAAAAGCCATCACACGGGCAGATATGTTCATTATCGGTGGCACCTCATTGGTGGTATATCCAGCGGCATCGCTGGTGCGTTACTATCGTGGCAACAAACTTGTGCTCATCAACCGGGATGCAACCCCCTATGATACCTGGGCAAACTATGTTATTTCCGGTGATATTAGCATAGTGATGCGCGACTTGGTTGATGGTTTATAAACCTGTTTTAACAAAGCAATCTAATTGATTGCTTCAAATCAGCCTTTACATTAGTCAAATATATGAGCCTCTACCTCAAATCTAAATAAATCTCCGCTATACTTAACCATTATGGCCAGCACAATTCTTATTATCGACGATCAGGATAACCTGCGCACTTTACTCAAGGATTATTTTAGTGAACAGGGCTATCGCGTTGTGACCGCGAAAGATGGTCAGGAAGGACTCTTTGTCGCGCGCTACGAGAACCCGGATCTGATTTTGCTGGATATTATGATGCCGAAATTAGATGGTTACCAATTCTTAGAAACCTTTCGCAAAGAAAGCCAGATTCCAGTTATCGTTCTGACTGCCAAAACGGAAGAATCTGATACCGTCCACGGACTTGAACTTGGCGCGGATGATTACGTCCTAAAACCTTTCCGAATGCGCGAACTCGCCGCCCGAGTACGCGTTGCCTTGCGCCGATCCAACCCAAACACTGAAGCTGAAGAAATCCTTAAGGCTGGCGATGTTATCTTAAACGTTACTACCCATACTGTAAGCGTAAAAAAACAAACCGTTCTTTTGACGCCCATTGAGTTTGAACTCTTAAGCATATTGATGCGTTCTCCAAATAAAGTTTTTACACGCGCTGACTTAGTTGACCAACTCTTTGAAATCGGCTTTATGGGACTTGAAAGCACGCTCAATGTACACATCCGTAATTTACGCGCGAAAGTTGAAAAAGACCCTTCAACGCCAAGCCTCATCACAACTGTGTTTGGTGTTGGCTATCGATTAAATAAGTAGAGCATTATGAAAACAAGCCTAAAAACAAAAATAACAATTGCATTCATCCTGGTCGCAATCATCACTGCTACCGTCCTAACACTTGTTTTCAAACGTTTCAATCAAAGACAGTTTAATCAATTTGTTCTTGACAACCAACGCGCTGAACTCATGTCGGTACTGAGCAACCATTATATGGAACATCAAAGCTGGGACGGCGCGCAAATCTATTTTTCGAGTATATCGCGCGGTCAGGGACAAGGTATTAGACAAGGTTTAGGGTCGAACAATCAAGGCAGAGGACGCCGACAAGGACAATCAGGCAGTAATCACCCCCAAAACAGTCCGTCAGAAGAAATAACTTTGATTTCACGAAGCTTGTTTGGGTTAGCCGCACCAGATGCGACAATTCTTATTTCATCTTTTGATAGTCCAAACGCAGGTGAAGTTTTGAATGCGGAAATCCTTTCCACAAGCACACCAATTGTAATTGAAGAAGAAACGGTGGGATATTTACTCTCACCCAATCAATTTCCCGGATACAGCGAAGTCGAAAACCGCTTTATTCACTCAAACAATATGGCTTTATTAATAGCTTTAGCCGGTGCCATCGTAATTGCTGGTATCATCGCTTTTTTTATCGCGCGAAGCATCACCAAACCCATTGAAACTTTAAGCCAAGCCAGCCAACGCATTGCCAAACGCGAACTGAACACAACAGTACCTGACCTTGGGAGAGATGAAATTGGCACGCTCGCGCGAAACTTCAATGAAATGAGCAATCACCTCGAAGAAAGTGACCGACTGCGCAAACAAATGACCGCGGATATTGCCCATGACCTGCGCACACCGTTGACGGTCATTAATGGCTATGTCGAATCAATGCGCGATGGTGATTTAGCTGTAACTCCTGAGCGTCTGGAACTCATCGCCAATGAAACCACGCGCCTTTCAAAAATGGTTGATGATTTAAGGCTTTTATCTATCGCGGATGCTGGTGAATTGAACCTTCAAAAACAACTTTCAACCCCCAATGAGCTCTTGCAGCATTGCCTAAAGCTTTTCGAAGATCAAGCCATCCGAAAGTCTATCACTCTAAAGCTTGAGCCTTTAAGCACGAACCCAAAAGTACTTATTGATGAAGACCGTATGATTCAAGCACTTTCAAACCTCTTGAATAACGCCATTGACTACAGTCCTGAAGGAAGTCAGGTCCTTTTACGGCTAAGCGAAACAAACACTGAGGTCATTTTTGAGATTATTGATTCCGGGCCTGGAATTGACCCCTCTGAATTGCCGTATATTTTCGAGCGCTTTCACCGGGCAGACCGCTCCCGCCAAAAAAGCGATTCGCACAGCGGCTTAGGCCTGGCAATCGCTAAAGCAATCATCACTGCCCATCAAGGTAACATTTCTGCTCAAACTGTTTTAGGACAAGGCACTAAAATACAGATTAGATTAGCTAAACACTAATTGGCTACATAAGATTTTTCATCTAAACCAATTCTAAATAAGTTCTTGCTATCATAGGCTTGTAAGTCGAGAAAAGCAAAACAACGATTTACAGAAAGAGATAAAAAATGAAAAACAAAACAAAAACAACCATCTTAGTAATCCTCATTGGTCTTTTGGTTTTTAGTGGAATCGCGTTTAGCACTGTTAAAGCCCAAGCTCCTGCAACCGAAGAAACCCTTCCAGAACCGAACGTCACAACTGAAACGGTTCTCCCAAGCGAAAATCAAATCCGCTTTGAAATACGTGAACAACTGCGCGCTGAAAGACGGGCCCAACGCCAATTCCAATCAGAAGATTGTATCTGCATCGGCCTGAGCGCTGAAGAATGTGATGCAGTCCGTCTTGAACATCGTTTGGCACGCTTAGACGAACGCCTGGCCCAAGGCCTAATCACCCAGGAACACTACGATTACATTCGCGCAAAAATTGAAGCTGGTGAACAACCTCCTTTTGGATTACGCGATGGTAGCGGTATGGGACTTGGCTCCCAGGGACAAGGTAATGGTCAGGGTACTGGCAATGGCCAAGGCATGCACCGCGGGCAAGGGAATGGCCAGGGCGGTGGCAGACGAGGTCAACAAAACAACGGTGAATGCCCCTATATCCCCTAAAACCACCCAATTTCTTAGTGGATGGAACCATAATTTGATGCGAGGTAACTGAAATCCCTACCAAACACAGAGATTCCAACCATATGCTCAACCCCCGTCTCGAAGAGAAAAGAGAAACGGGGGTTTTTCTTTAGATTGGCTCACACTTGCTAATTTATATCCAGGACTATTATCGCTACCCCCTGTTTATTGACGGCAGCATTCTGATGCACGACCTAATCCCACAGAACACCTTCGAAGCATCCTGTTTGAAGATTTCAATTTGCTAAAGAACTATCTTCGATGAATTCTATTGAGCGCGGTCAGTTTCCATAGCCTTTAATTGCTTCATAAACCGCGTTATCTTTATAAGGAATACAATCTTCAACCCAATTCCACCAGAAGTATCCCCCCACGAATCTTTCGTGCAGTTTAGGCATCTGGTAATATCTCTTCGCCATGTTGATTTTACTTTCTTGCGTTGCGTTCTCCGCGGTATTACCACACTCCCCTATACCAAGAAGTGCAGTTGGAAACACCTCTCCCAATTCTTCAAAAACAGACTTCCAGTCAGGCAAATAACCGCCATTATCGTCTTCATAATAACTGACAAAACAATAATCAACAGATTTTGCTAATTTCGTGGGGATGTACTTTTTTACCCACTCAATCATATCTTGACGAGGTGAATCAGTACAATATAATGTCAGAGCAATCTTTCTACCCTTGCTTTTTATAAAATCCACAACAGAAGTAATTTTGTCAACAATTAACTTCTCATCCTGTTTTATCCATTCCGTACCATTAA
>CAZTEP010000011.1:0-13965 GCA_964612325.1 uncultured Anaerolineaceae bacterium | reverse complement strand
CATCAATCGACTATAATTAACACGCAATTATTGAATGAGGAGCTAAACATGGACATCGATTCATCAAAATTCTATTTTGGCCAGGCCTATGACTTAAATGAAGGTAAAGCCATCCCAGAAAAAATCACTTTTTATGACCCCCAGGATCTGGTAACTCACGGAGTCATCGTGGGCATGACCGGCTCAGGTAAAACAGGTTTAGGCATTATCCTTTTAGAAGAAGCTGCACTTAAAGGCATCCCTGCCATCCTCATCGACCCGAAAGGCGACCTCACCAACCACCTCTTGCACTTTCCAAACTTGCAAGCCCAGGATTTTGAACCCTGGATAGATGAAGATGCTGCCAAACGCGATGGACAAACCGTCCAGGAAGCCGCTGAAGCCACTGCCACAAACTGGGCCAAAGGCCTGGAACGCTCCGGCATCGACAAAGCGCGCATGGAAAAACTCTCCACAAATGTCGATTATGCCGTCTACACACCAGGCTCTACCAGCGCCATACCGATCAGCATACTCAGCTCCCTGCGTGCGCCAAAACTTGATTGGGAAGAAAGCAAAGAAATGTTGCGTGAAACCATTAGCAGCACGGTTACCGCTTTGCTTGAGTTGATTGGCTTCAAAGACATTGACCCCATTCGCTCACGTGAGCATATTCTTCTTTCAAACATTTTTGAACACAACTGGAGCCAAGGCAATAACCTCACTTTAGAATCGCTCATTCTTCAGGTTCAAAACCCACCATTCGACAAACTTGGCGTATTTGCGATGAGCAAGTTTTTCCCTGAGAAAGAACGCTTTGAATTAGCCATGTTACTCAACAACTTCATCGCTGCACCAAGCTTTGAAAACTGGCTCAAAGGCCAGCCTTTGGACATCGGCTCCATCCTTTACGCCCCTGATGGCAAACCCCGCCACAGTGTCTTTTATCTCGCGCACCTAAGCGACCAGGAACGAATGTTCTTTGTGACACTGCTTTATTCCGCTATTGAAACCTGGATGCGCAATCAACCCGGTACCACCAACCTGCGTGCCCTGGTCTATTTTGACGAAATTGCCGGATACTTACCACCAGTTGCCAATCCACCCTCAAAACCCATTATCCTGCGCATGCTCAAAATGGCGCGCGCGTTTGGTATAGGCCTGGTGCTTTCCACCCAAAACCCAATTGACCTTGACTACAAAGCGCTTAGCAACACCGGTACCTGGATGATTGGTCGCTTGCAAACTGAACAAGACAAAGCCAGACTCTTGGATGGTCTCGATAGCATCGTTGATGCTTATGATCGACCCTACTTTGACAAAGCCATCACCGCTCTCGGGAAACGTGTCTTCCTGTTACACAACGTTCATGCAAAAAAACCCGAAATTTTTACCACCCGTTGGGCGATGAACTATCTGCCCGGTCCTATTACACGTGAAAAACTGGGTGATCTCAATCGCATGGTCGGCGCAGATTTATCCCTTTTGCACACTCCCACAGGAAAAAACGAAAGCGAAATCAGTGAAACAACACCCGTCACTGAAACAGCTACCGGCTCCAGCACAGCGCATAGCACCGAACCCAAGCTCCCATCCAGCGTTAATCTGGCTTATTTACCCATCAATGTCAACCCAGGTGCGGCCTACGACCAAGCAATGCGCCAGGGAGTCTCCCATGGCAGTCAGGCCCTTTACCATTACGAGTCCCTCCTTTTGGGGCAAGCCACGGTTTACTATGCCAATCGTACGCACAACATTAACAGCCAACGTAAACTAAGCGTACGCCTTAGCAATCTGCAAGGGCGTGGCTTAGTGCGCTGGGAAGATTACACTACCGAAGCTATTGACCTGCACAGTATCGACAGACTACCCTTGCCCAATGCCACCTTTGGCACGCTTAATTACCCCGTTGATGACGAAAAAACCATCGCTGAGCTCAAAAAAGACTTTATCGAATGGATTTATCGCAATGTTCCGCTCACGATTTACCGCAACGACGAGCTCAAACTCAGCTCACAGGTGGATGAAAGCCTTGAATCATTCACCCAACGATGTGAAGAAGCATCGCAGGGTGGTAGCGAAGTAGCTGTCAAAAAAATCCGCGATAGTTTTGAGAAAAAGAAACTTGCCATAGAAAACAAACTCATGAAAGAAGAGATGAAACTCGAAAAACTCGAAGAAACCCTCAAAGGCCGCCGTCTCGAAGAAGGGGCTACTGGCCTAAGCACAGCCTTAAGCTGGATTGGCAGTTTCAACAAAAACATCGGCAAAATTGTAGGTAGCAGCCGACGAGGTATCTCCAGCTCACTAACCAAACGTCGCATGACAGCCACCGCCAAAAAAGCGGTTGAAGAATCAGAAGCCATGATTGAACACTACAAAGAAGAATTGACAATGCTTGATGATCAAATGAAAGCGGAGCTTACTGCGTTACGCGATCAACATCAAGACATGATTGGTGAAATTCGCGAAATCGTCATCAACCCCTTGAAGAAAGATATCGTGGTTGAATTCTTCGGCCTGGCCTGGGAACCCAATTATGCCTACAAGGAAGGCGAACGCTGGGTAATGATTCCGGCAAACCAGGCATAAGCCTTTCGGTTTATCCAAAAAAACAGCCTCTCATTTTCATGAGGCTGTTAATTTTAACAGAAACATACTGAAAGCAATTAAGCAGGGTCCTGATTTCCGTAGCTTTTAAACTTCTCCATTACCTCTGCCATTTGTTCAGCATTGAGAATTTTGGGCTCCCCAATTGCTTTAGCCTGAATGTAAATCTGTGAAACGAGCTCCAACTCTTCAGCGATGTCAAAGGCCTCATCCAAAGTTGCCCCCATGGTAACCAAACCATGATTCTCAAGCAAACAGGCTTTGTAATCGCCCAAAACCGACAAAATGTTATCGGAGAGCGCCTGAGTGCCAAATGTGGCATAAGTTGCCAGAGGCACTTTATCACCACACCAGGCGACCAGATAATGCACAGCTGGCAGTTCCACACCCAAACAAGCAATCGTTGTGGCATACACCTGATGACTGTGCAAAATGGCGTTTACATCCGGTCGTGCCTTGTAAATTGAGAGATGAAATCTGATTTCACTGGACGGTTTTAGCCGTCCATCAACAGTTTCACCCTCCAAATTGACAATAACAACATCTTCAGGTTGCATGGTCTGATAAGGCACACCACTGGGTTTGATAGCAACGAGATTTTCGTCACGGTTAAAGATGCTCAAATTACCACCGGTTCCAGTTGTCAGGCGAGAAGAAATCATACGATTCCCAATTTCAATGATAGTTTTTCGTTCTTTTTCTAAAATCATCGCGCGTCACCATCGTGTTTACAGAAACTAAAAGAGTGATTCGTGAGGGTTTTTCTCATCAAGTTTAGCGAGCAAGAAAGATGCCGCGAAACCGACCAAAGCCAATAAAACACAAATGATAATGGTTTTGGGTTCATTGACTGTCGCTAACTGCGGAAATTTATCCAAGGAAAAAGCATCCGCGCCAATCATTAACCCTTTTTCCTTAAGATTTACCGGAATGATGGCAAGGGTTGAACCAAACACAACACCCAAAATGATGTGGTACAAAACCGCGTAATGTTTTTTGAAAAGCCAGCTAATCAACTTTGCCAAAGCAAAAATAACCGCGACCAAACCAACCAGCATCGGAATAATCACCGCGAAGTTCAAGGATTTCACACCAGCAGCCATAGGCTGATAAAGTCCCATGTACATCAAAAAATTACTCGGGCTCAAGCCGGGAACAATCAACCCCAGACCAGTTAAAGCACCACACATCATCCAAACCCAAAAGTTTTGAGGCATACTGATATCAAGATTGCCTTGCATCCAGTGCAACGTGTAAAACAGTCCACCAGCAATCACAATCATCATAATAACATGCCAGGCTTTGCGACCTTCCTGGCCAGCTGTTTTGAAAATAGAGGGGTAAGTACCAACAATAAAACCAATAATCAGCCAGGTAAACATCACCGCGTTCAACTCGTAAGCTTTATCAATGGCTGCCGAAAAAGCGACCACCCCAATCACGCCGCCGATACCAACCGGAATAAAAAAGAGTAGATTACGCAAAAAGTTTTGGCGAATATTTGCCAGCCATTTTAACAATGGCTCATAAATGCCAAACACCACCATCATCACCCCACCCGAAAGACCCGGTGTGATCGCGCCAACGCCGGAGATAAAACCTTTCAGAAGTCTGATAATCCAGGCAAAAAAGCTATCTTTCTTGTGCGTGGCTTCTATCTCCTGATTATTTCCAGAGACTTCTTCGTCACTGTGTTTAATTTCTTCGTTCATCATCATATCCTGTCTTATTTTTTATTTCGGCTTCCATTCTACAACAAAAGCAAATTATATGTTTCGCAGTTCTTTAAGCAACTTTAGCATATGCTAAGGTGTTCATTAATTAAGACATAAGAAAGTTTTGGTGAATTAATGAACAGAATTGATGGAATCGGATTGGAACTGATTGAAAAGGTGGCAAACAATGAATGTGATTTGCGTGGTCGGTTAACTGCTGCGAATGTTTTCAAAAAGATGACTGAAATAGCCGGCATCAATGCCGAACAATTAGGCTTTGGCTTTCAAAAGATGCTTGACCTAAAATTGTATTGGGTGCTTTCACGCATGAAAATAAGGTTTTTCCGTCCGGCTTTTGGAGGCGAAAAGCTCTATTGGCGCAGTTGGCCAAAAGGATTTCAGCAAAAACTGTTTTTTATCCGCGATTTTGAAGTCCTTGATGAAAACAGACAACAGATCATGTTAGCCAGCTCAGCCTGGCTGGTAATCCATGCAACCGAACGCCGTTTAATGCCACCAACACAATTGCCAGATATCCAACTACCCGTTTTGGAAAATCACATAGCCCTTGATGAACCCTTGAATAAGATCTCTGTTTCAAACACAAAAGAGACCTTGACTGTCAAAGCTAACTATTCCAATCTTGATTTATTGGGCCATATGAACAACGCCCGATATGTTGAAGCCATTTCTGATGCCTTGCCTTATGAGCTAATGACAGAAGGACAAATGGAATGGATTCAAGTCAATTTTGACAAAGAAGTCCGTCCCCATGAGCAGCTTTCCGTGCGGGTTGCCCCTGAGCCTGATAATCTGTGGGGGATTGAAGGTCTCAATTTGAGTAACAATCAGCCAGCTTTTAGCGCGCATGTCAAATTTGCCGCATAAGAGAACTGAAGGCAGTTATTTAATATCTTAATGATTAAACGTAAGACTTAAAAAATCCGACTAAAGGCTTAGTGCGAATCAGTCGAAATGCCGATGTAAAAAAGGTGCCTGATTTCTATACTTATAGACGTAAAAGGAGATATGAAAAATGATACCCGTAATTATCATTGCAACCGTTATCGCCATTTTAGGCACCATCAGTCCGTTGTTAATCACCGAAGAAACAAAACACCTTGTTGAAAAATGAGCTTGTATTGAATAAAACAAAGATTCTGCCGGATTCCTCGGTTTTAGGCCTTGCGAAAATAAAAATAATGGTAAAATTGGTTACCTTGGGGCTGTGGCGGAATAGGCAGACGCAAAGGACTTAAAATCCTTCGATGGTGACATCGTGTGGGTTCGACCCCCACCGGCCCTACAAATTGATTTTCTTTGAAAGCTCCCCAACATAGCGTTATAATTCACTAAGCACCGTCTGCGGACGGTTTTGCGACATGCAAATAAGGTGACTTATGAAAAAGGCTCAACAAATCATTATTCGGCTGTTTCTTGTATTTATCATTCTCAATCTGTTA
Source organism: uncultured Anaerolineaceae bacterium (assembly GCA_964612325.1). Lineage (GTDB taxonomy): Bacteria > Chloroflexota > Anaerolineae > Anaerolineales > Anaerolineaceae > Mesolinea. Next base: position 8,198 of record CAZTEP010000011.1, on the reverse strand, counting down.
ACAGGGTGCATTGGCAATCGCGCAGGCGACCCTACCGCGACCAGCAACGCGCCTACTCTGCCACCAGCACAACCAACAATCGTCATTATTGATGGCACACCTCAGGTGGTTTATGAAGACCAACTCCTAACGCCAACCGCGAACCTCGACCAGGCAAATCCAGTACAGCTAACCGAACTGAAATTCATGCAATCGGGTGTCGATGTTTCCGTTGCGGCTAAAATGATAAATGTTTTTCCCGATGCCATCGCCCGGGATGTGTTTTTTGAAATTACCGCCCGAGACGAAAACGGGTATCAATTACATCAGGATTTAACGATGATTAAGTATGTCTTCCCATTGGAGACAACCGGTTTGTTTTATCATTTTGAACTGATGCCGGGCTTCCTTGTACATAATGTTGAATTACGTGTTGTAAGTGGGGTATTGGATAGAAACCTGAAGTATGAACAGGCATTAACCATTACCACACCAAGCCTGCAAAAAACTGAGACAACCAGCGCCTTTACCGCATGGCTTGAAAATCACGACCCGTATACCTATACTCAGGTGCGATTGAACGCAATTGCCTATAACAAGCAAAACCAAATCATTGGTGGTGGCACTCAAACGGTTGATTTTGTACCCCATGAAGAAAAAATCGGTATCGGCATTCCAGTTTACTATCTTGACGATCCTGAAATTGATCATGTTGAGATATATCCTTGGATTACACAATATTCCGCTTCGCTTGAAGCCGGTAGATGGTGGGACACCATTGCCGTTAAGGATTGGAACTTTGAAGTCAACAGCCAATTGCGATTGGGCGGTGGTGCGGTATTGCAAAACCTATCTCAAAACCTTGTAAGCGATACCTATTACATACTCACCCTGAGCGATGAATTCGGACAGGTTGTAATCAGTGATATGGGGTACATCGATTATATTTGGCCCGAAGAGGAAATTTTCTTCTCACCTGGGATGAAGGAAATTCCATTTGTTGAAACATACCCCGAAAAAACTGAAGGGTCACAATCGCGCGGTATGGGTGTTTTGGCGAGAGTAATCAGCCAGGAAATATATCCCATTGATGACACACCATACCCAACAGAAACAGCTACACCAACTATCGAGCCAAGTCAGGAACCAACAAAAGAAGAAGCTACTCCCACCCCAGAACCAGACCTGAGCACACCGGACCCTCCCACGCCTATACCCTCGCCAACGGTTGACCCCAACAAACCCACACCGGTGCGTAAGTATCCAAGCAAATTCACCGTGGATTTAATTATCGTGCCTGGTGAGTTTGGTATCGTGCCGATTGGCTATAACCCCCTTCGCGCGTCACAAGCAGCTTTTGTTGATGACAATACCGCGCGGGTATCCGTAGTAAACAACCTCGATATGGATTTAACACATGCAGTAGTTTACGTTTTGGTATATGACCAAAACGGCCAAATTGTAGGCGGTGGGAAGCAAATAAGTGAGACCATTAAATCTGTCAGCGCGACAGAAGTGGATGTGCCAATCGCATTCAAAGGCGAGCGAGCGAATTTACGTCTGGTTGCCTTTGCCACACTTAATAAAAACGCGCTGAATAATCCTTAATCTTTGGAGTAAGAAAATGCCTAACGATAAACAAGAGAACAAAAGAAAATTCAAAGCAACCCCCATCAACCCAATCAGTCCGGTACCGTCCGACATTCAAATTGCGCAAAACGCGATATTAAAACCGATCAAACAGGTTGCAGAAGAACTGGGGATTTTGGATTCTGAGCTTGAGCTTTACGGCGATTACAAGGCTAAAATCCGCTTAGACGTACTCGACCGTTTAGCTGATGTGCCTGATGGAAAATATATTGATGTCACCGCGATTACACCAACCCCTTTGGGTGAAGGCAAAACAACTACAACTGTCGGCTTAAGCCAGGCTTTGGGCGCGCATTTGGGCAAAAGCGTCGTCACCACCATCAGACAACCATCGCAGGGTCCCACCTTCGGTATTAAAGGTGGCGCAGCTGGCGGAGGTTATTCTCAGGTCATTCCAATGGAAGATATGAACCTGCATATGACCGGTGACATTCACGCCATTACTGCGGCAAACAACCTCTTAGCCGCAGCCATTGACGCGCGCATGTTCCACGAAAGCACCCAAAGTGATAAAGCGTTGTTTAATCGTTTGTGTCCAGCTGATAAAAAAGGTAATCGCAAGTTTGCCAAAAGTATGCTTGGCCGTTTGGAAAGATTAGGCATTACTGAACGCGACCCCAACAAATTAACCGACGAAGAAATTAGCAAATTCGCGCGTTTGGATATTGACCCCGAAACAGTTACCTGGCGTCGCGTTATCGACACCAACGACCGCATGTTGCGGGGTATCACAGTTGGACAAGGCCCAGCTGAAAAAGGATTTGAACTCAACACGAACTTTACCATCGCGGTGGCTTCTGAATTGATGGCAATCCTTGCCCTCGCCACGGACCTTAAAGATCTGCGTGAGCGTATCGCCCGTATCGTGATTGGACAAAGCCGTTCAGGTGAGCCTGTAACCGCCGACGATTTGGGCATAGCCGGCGCGATGACCGTGCTAATGATGGAAACCATTAAACCCACACTCCTGCAAACCCTTGAAGGCACGCCCGTGATGGTGCATGCTGGTCCATTCGCCAATATCGCCCACGGCAACAGCTCAATCGTCGCCGATAAAATCGCGCTCAAATTGGCTGATTATGTCATCACCGAATCCGGCTTTGCGGCTGATTTGGGAATGGAAAAATTCTTCAATATCAAATGTCGCTATTCTGGCAATATCCCCAACGCGGTGGTGCTTGTAGCAACAATTCGCGCTCTAAAAATGCACGGTGGCGGACCAAAAGTGGTTGCCGGCTCGCCTTTGGCTCCCGAATATGTTGAAGAAAACCTCGACCTGTTAAAAGTGGGTGCTGAAAACATGTTAGCGCATATCAGCATCGCCCAAAAATTCGGTGTGCCGGTGGTTGTGGCGATTAATAAATTCCCAACCGACACTGAGGCCGAAGTTGAATTGGTGCGCCAAATCGCTTTGCGACACCCTGGTGTGGTCGACGCGGTAGCTTCTGACCACTTCACATTGGGTGGCGCGGGAGCGGTTGAATTAGCCAAAGCAGTTATTAAAGCCTGTGAACAACCATCAAATTTCAAATTCTTGTACCCCCTGGAAATGAGCCTGAAAGAGAAAATCGAAACAATCGCAACAGAAATTTATGGTGCTGATGGCGTTGATTTTAGTCCTGAAGCTGAAGCCCGACTCGAACGATACACACAACTGGGTTATGGCAACTTACCTGTTTGTATGGCCAAGACCCATCTTTCAATCAGCCATGACCCTGAATTAAAGAATGTGCCGAAAGGATTTAGGGTTCCCATTCGCAGCGTGAGTGCTTCTGTGGGCGCGGGATTTGTTTATCCGCTTTTGGGAACAATGAGTACCATGCCTGGTTTACCAACCCGGCCGGCTTACTATGATATCGACATTGACTTTGAGACCGGAAAAGTTATTGGATTGAGTTAATCCGAGAAAATCAAACCCCTTGAACATGAAGCGTCAAGGGGTTTTTATTTAAACAGAAAGTTCCTTTAAGAGGCAAATTAAGTCTTTGTTGTAGCTAACCCAAAAAAATTAATAAAAACAAAACAATTGAGGCGTAAAATACAAGTGACAATGTTTGAGAAAGGACTTGTATATGACAAAAAAAACATTTATTAAAATTGTGGCCTTAAGCCTCGTTCTTATGGTTTTAAGCGCTTGTGCTTTTACTGGCATTATTGACAAGATTGGCCAACAAATTAAAGATAATATGGTCAGTAATTTCCCCAGTAAGACACAGACCCCAACACCAGTCGACACCAATGTTCCTCAAATAACCTTGCCAGCCTATGACCCGGATTTTAGTGATGAACTAAGTATCCTGGAAGCTCTATACGCCCAGGTAAGTCCGGGGGTGGTCTCAATTCAAACCAGCAACCGCCAAACCGGCGGTGGTCAGGGCACCGGATTTGTAGTAGACACCCAAGGTCACATCGTGACCAATTATCATGTACTTGAGGGCCAAGAAACCATTGAAGTTCACTTCCAATCAGGCATCAAAAGCTACGCGACCGTGGTTGGTATGGATATCGACTCAGATTTGGCGGTAATAAAAGTTGAGGTTGCTGCTGAAAACTTAGTGCCCCTGGTTTTTGGCGATTCAGATTTGGTAAAAGTCGGACAAACAGTTGCGGCAATTGGCAACCCGTATGGTTTAAGTGGCACAATGACAGTGGGTGTGGTTTCAGCGCGAGGTCGCATTTTGGATTCAATGCGCCAAAGTGTTACCGGTGGTTTTTTCTCTTCAGCGGACACAATTCAAACCGACGCTCTGATTAACCCGGGCAATTCTGGCGGTCCATTATTGAACCTGAAAGGTGAAGTAGTTGGTGTTAATCGCGCCATTCAAACTTCAGGCTTATCAATTAGCGGTGATGCGATTAATACCGGTATTGGCTTTGCGATTTCTTCAAACATCGCGCGCAAAGTGGTGCCCTCTTTGATTGAAAAAGGCAGTTTTGATTACCCCTACCTTGGCATGACAAGCCTAAGCAATATCAGTTTGGCCATGCAAGAAGCATTGGAACTACCCCATTCTACCGGTGTTTATATCAGTGAAGTTGTTTCTGGTGGCCCAGCAGACAAAGCCGGTTTGCGAGGCGGCACTAAACCAAGCCAGGTATCGGGTTATAACAAAGGTGGCGATTTAATTATCGCCGTGGATGGCATTTCCGTTAAAGATTTTAGCGAGATGTTCAACTATATTGTTGTTAACAAAAATCCGGGCGATGTGGTTGTTTTCACCGTTATTCGCGATGGCAAAGAGCTTGATCTCTCACTCACAATTGAAGCCAGACGCTAAACCCGAAAATTAAATTAAAACGGCACAGCAAATTGTCTGTGTCGTTTTTGTTTTAAGCCTGTCAAAGTTTTTTTACCGCACAATTCTTGCGACTGTTTTAAAAGCGGGGTGATTGGCATCACGCATTAATGCGTAAAGCACTGTTTCAACATTAACAAGATGCGCGCCCTCAGCACGAAGCTCTTGAAGTATATAAGCTTTGTTTTGTGGATCGCGCGAAGAAACCGCGTCGACTAAAACAAACACTTCATAACCCAATTCCATTAATTCAATCGCGCTTTGATAAATGCAAATATGGCTCTCAAAACCGCACAAAATGATTTGTGTTCTACCAGAATCTTTCAATTCTTGTTTTAGTTCTGAACTGCTTAAGACGCTGAATCCCATCCGAGCGAACTCGTGTTGGCTGGGCAAAAGCTCACGAACCTGTTGGGTAGTGTGGCCAATTTTATGGGGTGCCTGCGCGGTAAGCAAAATTGGCAGGTCTAAGGCCAATCCCCCGGCAATCATCTTCATCGCGGCCGCATTATGTTTCTCGCTCTCATCAACAACAGATGCTAATTTACCTTGAATATCAACAATAACTAAGAGTGCCTTTTCAATGGTTAACATAGTGACTCCTCATTTCGTTTTCTGCTTTTCCATTATAACGGATACTTAAAAGAAAAAATGTAAAAAAATATTCTCAATTATCGGGGATTCCATCAAACTATGGCAAACGATTAGTGAAAAACAGAGTACCCAACAACAGTTACTTTTCATAGGCATTATAAGTTGTTATGCCTGTCTGGAAGTTAAGGATTTCTATTGAAGTAAACAGTATTGATAAAGCATGAAGGTTTTCCAGGTTCAGGTTCAATAGGCTTTTTATTTTTTCGATACGGTATTTAACTGTTTTCGGGTGTAGGAAAAGTTCTTCGGCAGTTCGCGCGAAACTAGAACCTGTGTTTAAATAAACATACAAAGTTTCATAAAGGTCACGGTGATATTCATAAAGATTAACAAGTTCTGGATGAATGTACTCATATAGTTTAACATCATCTTTACCAATAAAAAGTTTGAAGATGCCTAAGTTGTCAAATTCTTGGATGTAATTGTTGGGATAGTTGTTGGAAATAAATCGGGAAATTGCTTTTGATTGCAAGTCCGCCTGAGGGAGTTCCTGTAGCGTATGAAAACCGCTGATGCCACCATAAAATCGCAAACGAATATTTTCTGGAAAGTCGTATATATGTTGCGTAACCAAAGCTTGAAAATCAGACGCGCTCATTTTTTGTCCTATCGTTGACTGGGGCATGATGAACTGGTCGTAACTCGACGCGATGAAATAGACCGTGCCAGCTTGCATGTATTGAATGCTGTTGCGTATCTTGGTGCGCAAATTAAACAAATCTAAGTTTTCACGGTGGTCTTCGGTGTAATAATCGATAATCATCACCCGCACGGCTTCGTTTGGGTCAAGTTTGAGTTGCTGGTAAATCGTGTTCAGTTCTTCTTGCGATTTAATGGCACCACGCAGAATATCTCCCACCAGGGCATTTTTGTTCAAAAGTTTGAGTTGTTTTCCACTATATTCTCGTAGAAGTTCAAGTTGCACATTGCGAATGAGATTTTCAACAACAATGATGTCATCAATGTCCAAATGGCGATCAGGCGTCTCATGAACAATCAGCACATTGCGATTGCCACCAACAGGCTCCAAATGAATAAGCACAAGGCTTGTCTCTGGCATATTTTGATTTGCGGGATAGTGACAACGAAAGCGTTTGTATTCAACAGTCATATATTCCGAGTGAGCCATAGGGAGTTCTTCAAAACACTCAAAACTTGCCAGTTTGGGATTAGTACTCACGATAAGTTCACCAGCTGAATTTCGAATACTAAGGTCAAAAGGTAACATTTTTTTGAATTCAATCAGAATCTCTCGTATGCTTAGCATCTCAATTGCCATTCTGGCGCTGATTTCTGAGAGATGGTAATAAAGTTGAAGGCGTCGTTCGCGCCTTGAAAGTATAAAACTAAGCACTTCAACAATTATTTCTTCATACCTGGTTGTTTCGGGTATTTCAATCAGGAGAATATCAAGTGCTTTGCAAAGTTCAATAAAAACCCGTGGAATTTCTTTTAGCAGGCGATCTATTTTGACGATTAAACAAGTTATGCCAATGGATTGAATTTTTAAAAAGAACTCATTTAACTCAGCGTGGTCAAGGTCTTGCAAAGCATAATAGCTGGTTAAGAGAACCATCCCCTTTTTCGCCCATTTTTCAATATCAGGCGCTTCGATGATATTTATCCCTGTAACTTGAATGTCTAAATTCTTTGGTGGGACGATAATACGGGCATATCTTAAACTTTTACAAGCGATCAAATCGCTTAATGTCATCGTTGATTCTTGCATAGCACACCTTTTATCTGTGATGGATAAATTATACCTTACATTTTCCCCAAAATTGCTAATGACAGATGAATAATACATTGGTACACTTAAATTTACGATTGAAACAGGTGTGCTTCACACTTAGTTACAGTCAAATCAAGTTCACACAATTTAAATGAGTTCGTAAAGGAGAAAAATGCTAAAAACGATTATCCGAAAAAACAATTATCAAGATTCAATCAATCTAATGTTGCTCACAAATGAAGTCAACGCCTTGGAAGGTGTCATTAAAAGTGCCGTGATGATGGGTACTGATGCCAATAAGGACATTTTTCGAAACTCTGGGCTTCTAACCGAGGAAGCTAACGAAGCATCCCCTGCGGACATGGTTATTGTCATTGATGCGGTTGAAGAAAGCGTTATTGAAACCGCATTGGAAACAGTTGACCATTTCCTTTCCGATTTAAGTGTCAAACGCGAGAAAAAAGGTATCTCATATGCCACCAGTTTGGAAGGCGCGCTTGAACATTTACCCGATGCTAATTTGGCATTGTTCTCCATCCCGGGTGAATACGCCGCAGATGAAATGATGAAGACCCTGGAAGCAGGTTTACATGTCTTTTCATTCACCGACAATGTCAGCCAGGAAGATGAACTCCGTCTAAAAACTTATGCACACGAAAAAGGCTTGCTGATGATGGGTCCTGATTGTGGAACAGGCATCATCTCGGGTATTCCAATGGCATTTACCAACGTGGTAAAACCTGGAAACATTGGTATCGTGGGCGCGTCTGGAACGGGTATTCAGGAAGTATCCACCATCATCGACAGACTCGGCGGTGGCGTTGTGCACGCTAACTCGTGGCAAATGCCAAAGCAGCCATTGATGCAGTAGATAAATTGGGATATAT
>CAZTEP010000010.1:0-13975 GCA_964612325.1 uncultured Anaerolineaceae bacterium | reverse complement strand
GGCCTGGAAATCATTCAAAACTCCCTCGATTCAGGTGCTGATTCGCGCCAGTTCGCGCGCCAGACGGTTGAATATCTGCGCGATTTGCTCATTATCAAATTGGGTGTTGGCAAACAATTGGAAATAACCCCAGAAACGCGCGTAGTCATGGAAAAACATGCTGAGAGTTTTGAAATGACACAACTCACCAGCATTATTGAGGACTTTGGCAAAGCCGCCACTGACCTCAAAACCAATTGGCATCCCGGTTTAGGTCTCGAGTTAGCCTACGCGAGCGCTATCTCATGGGCCCCACAGGTCCAAACGCTTCCAGTGGCTCAATTCATACAACAAGCTACACCAAGCTACACCAGCCCTCAAAGCAGTTATGCGCCACCTGCCCCAGCTCGCACGGCAAAACCGACACAATCAAGTATAGCATCCGACTCAATGTCTGATGACTTGCCCTTACCCCAGGCAGGTAGTCTTGAATTAACTACTGAAAATCTGCGGGCAAAAATGGGTGATGTCAAGGAGCTACTAAAATCAAAGAATAATATGGCTGTCGCGCTCCTTAATTCAGCTAAAGCTTACGTGACCGATAACAGAACCATTTTGCTCAATTTCAAAAGTGAGCTTTTATGCGAGCGCATGAACAACGAATCAAATTACCGTCACACCCGAATTGCATTTGCCCAATTCTTTGGCGCACAAATTCGTTTACAGTGCACCTGGGGACAAGACGAATCTCAAATTTTCAATCACACCAGCAACTCAAATGCGAAAGAGACTTTCTCAGAAACTGTCGCGCGAGAGTTTAACGGTGTCATTATAAATTCAGAAGAAAACGAAGAAGAGGATGAATAATATGGCAAAAGGATACAGAGCTCCCGGAGGAAAAGCTGGAGGCAATAATATGATGGCACAAATTGCCAAACTTCAGGAACAAATGGAACAGGCTCAAGCCGAACTTGCAGAAAAAACCGTAACCGAAAGTGCCGGTGGAGGCGCAGTACAAGTCACCATGACCGGCGACCAGCATTGCACCGCGGTTTTAATTGACCCGGAACTCCTGGCGGATGGTGACGCTGAACTGCTTCAGGACATGGTTTTAGCTGCCACCAATAAAGCACTTGACGCTTCAAGAAAATTATCCGAAGAACAAATGGCCCCTTTCACCAACATGCTGTCTGGTTTTGGCATGGGGATTTAAGTCAATAAAATCATTCAGGTCAAAAACATCAATGCGCGCTTTACCTTCACCGGTTCAGGATTTAATCGAAGCTTTTTCGCGACTGCCAGGCATAGGCCCTAAAACAGCATCGCGTTTGGCTTTTTATCTGTTAAAAGGCTCTGATGAGTTAACCCTCGATTTAGCCACGGCTTTGCAAAACTTAAAAGCTGAAACCGGCTATTGCAGGCAATGCCATAACATCACCCTGGCTGGTGAAGGCTTGTGTGGCATTTGCGCGGATGACCGTCGCGATGATTCCCTCTTGTGTGTCGTTGAAGAACCATCCGATGTCATCGCCATTGAGCGCACAGCGGTCTTTAATGGCAGATACCATGTTTTGTTGGGTGTCCTTTCACCAATTGAAGGTATCGGACCAGACCAAATCAAGTTCCAGTCTTTACTTGAAAGACTGCAAAAAGACCCTGTGCGCGAAGTTATCATCGCTACCAACCCAACCCTTGAAGGCGATGCCACCGCGCTTTACCTGCAACAACGCATCACCCCCCTCGGCATCAAAGTCAGCCGTCTCGCAAGAGGTCTGCCAGTGGGCGGAGATATCGAATACGCTGATCAAAACACGCTACAACGCGCCCTGGCTGGCCGTCAAAGCATGGAATAATTTCCTTTTCAGAGTATAATTTTTCCCTAAGACCTTTAATCAGGAGTTGATTATGTTTTTAACCGGAAATCAAGTAAGACAGTCTTTCTTGGATTTTTTTGCTGAACGCGCGCACCGTATTGTGCCAAGTGCCTCACTTGTGCCGGGCGGAGATTCTACTTTGCTCTTCACAAACGCGGGTATGGTTCAATTTAAAGATGTCTTTTTAGGCACTGCCAATCCCCCTGCTCCGCGCGTGGCTGATTCACAAAAATGTATGCGCGTTTCCGGTAAACACAACGACCTTGACACCGTGGGCCGTGATGACACCCATCACACCTTCTTTGAAATGTTAGGGAACTGGTCATTTGGCGATTATTACAAAAAAGAAGCCATTGCCTGGAGCTGGGAACTTCTTGTAAACGTTTGGGGACTTGATCCCACGCGACTTTACGCCAGCTACTTTGTTGATGAACAAGGCATTTTGCCCGATGATGACGAAGCCAAAGAAAACTGGCTTGCCCAACCTGGCTTTAACCCCGAACATTTGGTCTCGGGTGGCCGCCATGACAATTTTTGGGAGATGGCAGAAACCGGCCCCTGTGGACCTTGCACTGAAATCCACTATGATTTCGGTCCTGAAGCATGTGATATGCAAGACGTTCCAGGCCATGTTTGCCAGGTCAACGGCGATTGCAACCGTATTGTTGAACTTTGGAACAACGTTTTCATTCAATTCAACCGACTTTCTGCCACAGAATTTCAACATCTCCCCAAAAAGCATGTCGATACCGGAATGGGCTTGGAGCGCATCGTTTCAGTCATCCAAAACGTTAAAGGCAACTATGAAACCGACTTGCTCAAACCACTTTTGGATGAAACTCAAAAGATTTCTGGCCAAAGTGACCAGGAACGCCAGGACAACCTAACCGCTTATCGCGTCATCGCTGATCATGTGCGCGCAGCCAGTTTCTTAATTGCTGATGGTGTCATTCCTGGCAATGTCGGACGCAACTACATTTGTCGCATGATTATCCGACGCGCTGCGCGTTTCGCGCGCACCATTGGCTTAAAAGACCCCTTTATGGCACAGGTCGCGCGAATGGTTATCAACAATTATGGCAATCATTACCCCGAATTGCCCCGTGAACAAGAGTTGATTTTTGAAAGTTTCACGCGCGAAGAAACCCGCTTTGCAGAAACACTTGACACCGGTTTTGCGGAGCTTGACTTGCACATGAAAGCCCTAAAGGCCGATGGCAAAACCGAGCTCAGTGGTGAAGTTGCTTTTGACCTTTACGCCACATTTGGTTTTCCCCTTGAAATTACCCGCGACATTCTTGAAGAATCCGATTTTACAGTTGACGAAAATGGATTTTATGAGGCCATGGAAGCACACCGTTTGGCATCAGGAAAGGGGCAGGCCACAGCCGAAACAGACCACAGTAAACTGGAGCTTTATCAAAGTCTGGCTAAGCAACTCTCAGACGAAGGTCTTTTAGGGTCTCAAGGCGTCATCCACGACCCTTACACAAGCCTTAGCAAACCAAGCCAGCTTTTAGCCATTATCAAAGACGGAAACCTGGTAAAACAAGCTAACCATGGAGATGAGCTTGAGCTCATATTGCGCGCGACACCCTTTTATATCGAGTCCGGTGGCCAGGTGACCGATACCGGAAATATCATTTCTTCTCCAGCAGGTGTCTGGGAAGTCGCCATTGACAACATCAGCAAACCCGTTGCCGGATTAATTGTGCACCACGGAAAAGTTTTGAGTGGCACCGTAAAGACAGATGATCCGGTAGTTGCCTCGGTTAATGAAACTCAACGACGCGCCATCATGCGCAACCACACTGGCACCCATCTGCTTCATGCCGCCTTGCGCCAGATCCTCGGTGAAAAGGTGCACCAGGCAGGTTCCGCTGTTGACCCCGATCGCATGCGTTTTGACTTCAACTATCCCAAGGCAGTTTCAAAAAAAGACCTGCTTGAAATTGAAGCCTTGGTTAACCGCTATATAGCGGATGAATATCCAGTCATTAAACAAAGTAAAACGCTCGAACAAGCCCGTCAGGACGGCGCGATAGCACTCTTTGGTGAAAAATACGGCAACGAAGTTCGCACAGTGGAAATCACAGACCAGCGAGGCCGTGTTTCCTACGAGCTTTGCGGTGGTACCCATGTTGACAACACGGCTGAAATTGGATCTTTCTTCATTATCAGCGAGTCGAGCATTGCCGCCGGTATGCGCCGTATCGAAGCGGTTACAGGTTTTGGTGCTTATCAATACGCGCGCCAGCGACTGGATTTACAAAACGAGCTGAGCGCTCACCTGCAAAGCAGTCCCGCAGAGGCTTTAGCCAAAGTGGTTAGCATGGAAGAAAAGCAAAAAGCCATTCAAACTGAGCTTGAACAGTTGCAATTACGTCTTGCTAAGAGCAGTTTCGCCACCCAACTTGATAACATTCAAGAGATTTCAGGCATAGCTGTACTCGTCGCGAACATTCCCAATGTCAGCACAGATGCTTTACGTGAACTGGCCGATGAGTTTCGCCAAAAGCATGAGAGTGGTGTCGTTGTTTTAGGCACAGTCACCAACGAAAAACCCGCCTTTATCGCCGCGCTCACTCCTGATCTCATTAAACGTGGTCTCAAAGCCGGTGATCTCATCAAACGCGTTGCCGCAGTCGTTGGCGGTGGTGGCGGTGGTCGCCCTGATATGGCCCAAGCCGGCGGTAAAGACCCCTCTAAACTCGCCGAAGCGCTTGACCAGGTCGCGCCTTATGTAAAAGAAAATCTAAAGTAGAGCCATGGCCCCAAAAGTTACCCCCTTACGTCAACAATACCTGGATATTAAGAAAAACTATCCACACGCTATTGTGTTTTTCCGTTTGGGTGACTTTTACGAAACCTTTGATGAAGATGCCGAAAAAACTGCCAAAGCCCTGGACATCGTGCTTACTTCAAGACCGGTTGCCAAAGGCGTTCGCGTCCCCATGGCCGGCATCCCCTACCATGCGGTTGATAACTATATCGGTCGCCTGATTGACAAAGGCTATCATGTTGCCATCTGTGAGCAGGTTGGTGAGCAGCCTGAAAAAGGCCTTTTTGAAAGAGATGTGGTGCGTGTCATCACACCTGGTACAGTCGTTGAACCCAATCTGCTCAAAAGCGAAAAGAACAACTATTTAGCCTGTGTCGCTATCCAGGAAGATGCAGCCGGTTTGGCCTATGTTGATATTTCTACCGGCGAGTTTGCCACAACCCAAATCACAGACGAAGATCTCTTAGTCACTTTACGCGCCGAATTAGAACGTCTGGCAGTTGCAGAACTTCTTATTTCAGAAGAATGGCAAGCACCAGCCGGTTTCCCTGAGAACATAACCACCATACCTAATTGGTATTTCGATCCTGGTCGCGCTGTTGAATCCATCAAAACCCGTTTTAATGTCGCCAGTTTGGATGGTTTAGGCCTTGGCAGTCTCCCTCACGCGATCCGTGCCTCCGGCGCTTTGCTGAAATACCTGCAAGAAACACAAAAGGGAATGGACTCGACCCAACTCAGCTTCAGCACATATAGCCTCAGTGATTTCATGGTGCTCGACGCGGAAACCCGACGCAATCTTGAGCTCACCGAAACCCTTCGCGACCACAAATTGGACGGCTCCTTGTTAGGCGTTTTAGACAAAACACAAACCCCGGGTGGCAAGCGCATGTTGCGGTCATGGGTCAACAAACCGCTACTCAACATTAATGCGATTAATAAACGTTTAGACATTGTTGAATTTTTCTATAATAACGGCGTTTTACGCCAGGACCTAAATCACATCCTCAGCAAACTGCATGATCTGGAACGGTTAACCAACCGCATCAACGCAGGCAGCGCGCGCCCACCAGACTTGGTTGCCTTGCGTGAAGATTTTGAAGCCTTGCCTAAATTACTGTCTTTGCTCAATGACAAAAACCCTGTCCTCAATGACATCATTCAAAAGATATATCGCTTTGATGAAGAACGTGAGCTTTTACAAGTCGCCATCACGGAGGAACCTCCAGCCACACTCGCTGGCATTGGCATCATCAAACCGGGTTTTTCAGAAGCACTGGATGACATATTGCATGCCTCAAAACACGCTCGTGAGTGGATAAACAATCTTGAAAGCCACGAACGCCAACGCACCGGTATTAAAAACCTGCGCGTGGGTTTCAACAAGGTTTTTGGCTACTACATCGAAGTTTCGCGCGGTCAAACAGATTTGGCACCCCAAGACTATATCCGCAAACAAACATTGGTGAACAGCGAACGATATATTACGCCAGAACTCAAAGAATATGAATCTTTGGTCCTCAACGCAGAGGCCCAAATACACGAAGCTGAGCTCAAGGCCTGGAAGCAAATTTGTGACCAGTTATCAACCGTATCCCATAAAATAATGGAAACGGCGCAAGCAATCGCGCGGCTTGACTGTTGTATCGCTTTAGCCAATGTGGCTGCTTTAAACAACTACACACGCCCTATATTGCGTGAAGAAAAAGGTCTGCGTATCATCGAGGGACGTCATCCTGTTGTTGAACGCATGCGGTCGGTCAATCGCTACATTCCCAATGACCTCGTTTTCGAAGACGGTGAAATCATCAAGCTCATTACAGGCCCCAATATGAGCGGTAAAAGCACCATTTTGAGGCAACTTGTACTCATCGTACTCATGGCGCAGATCGGCAGTTTTGTACCTGCCAAAGAAGCTGAAATTGGCCTGGTTGACCGCGTGTTCACCCGTATCGGCGCTCAGGATGCTATTCACCAGGGGCAAAGTACCTTCATGGTTGAAATGATTGAAACCGCGAACATTCTAAACAATGCCACCCCACGCAGTTTGCTCATCCTGGACGAAATCGGCCGGGGCACCAGCACCTATGACGGCATTTCAATCGCCTGGGCAATCATAGAATATCTTCACAGCCACCCCAAACTAAAACCTTTCACGTTGTTTGCCACCCATTATCATGAATTGACTGACTTAGCCGAACTTTTCCCCGGCGTGCGCAACTATAACGTGGCGGTTACCGAAGCGGATGGTAAAGTCATTTTCTTACACAAAATCATCCCTGGCAGTGCGGACCGTTCTTATGGCATTCACGTCGCGCAATTAGCCGGCTTACCGGCCCCGGTAATAAACCGTGCCAATCAGGTTTTAAAGCAATTAGAAGAAAGTGGCGAACGCGCATTGCCGAAACAAACTGAAACCCATCAGCAAATTCGGCTCTTCCCAGAAAACAATCCGATGATTGAAGCCTTTAAAGCCCTTGACCTTGAAAGTCTCTCCCCCATCAACGCGCTCAATTTACTCTACGAATGGCGACTAAAATACTTTTCTGAGGACTAAGCTAATTCTCTCCAAGCCAGTCTCGCTGACCGCGCAAAAAGTCCTCACCACTCATCGGTTTTTTACCAGCTGGCTGTACCTTATCCAACACTAACAAACACTCACTGGTACCGATTGCGGGTAATCCGTTCACCACATAATGAAGTCCAGGCTCCGCGCCAAAGGTATCATGCACATGCGCATCCAAAATCTTGATGTTTTGGTCTTTATAATCAAAAACAGTACCCGGCCAGGGATGATAAGCATATATTTTTCGCAAAATATGCTCGGCACTTTCTTCAAAATTGATAATGCCCTGACTTTTTTTCAACATCGGCGCGTAAGTCACTTCAGCTTCGTTTTGCGGAACAGTTTTTAGCTTCCCACTGTACCAGGAAGGTAAAACGTCAACCAAGGTTCGTGCGCCCAACCAGGCTAACTGTTGGCTAAGTTCATCAGCAAAAGTATTCGGTCTGATGGGGACTTCCCTTTGCGCCACAATCGGACCAGCATCCAACTGTTGAACCATTTCCATAATGGTAACACCAGTCTTTTCGTCTCCAGCTTCAATCGCGGCTTGAATTGGTGAAGCTCCCCGCCAACGGGGCAATAAGGAAGCATGTACATTTAAACAGCCCCGGGTTGGTATTTCCAACGCTTCTTTAGGCAAAACCTGACCATATGCCACCACAACCATCACATCCGGCTGCCAGGTTTTGAGTTGTGCCAGCGCTTGAACAGTCCTTAAACGCTCAGGCTGCATAATTGGCAAGCCTAAGAAAGTTGCCAAATCTTTCACTTCACCAGGGACCAACTTACGCCCACGGCCTGACCGTTTATCCGGTTGGGTTACAACACCAACGACATTAAAAGTCCTGGCTAATTCCTCAAGACTGGGTAAAGCAAACTCCGGAGAGCCTAAAAATACGATTCTGATTGTCATATTAAGATCTTATCATATGCCTTATATGCACAAAAGTTCCCTTAAAACAGAGAGCAAATTTATTTGAAGACACTTAGGAATAAGATGTGCGCTTTATCAGCTTATTAATGAAATAGCCAAAACTATAGATTGTTGCGCCAGTTAAAGCGACACCCAGACCAATCACCCACGAAGCAGTAATATACTTCCTTTTGTCAAACACTTTCGATTGGCTCAGGCGTTTTTTGAGATTATTTTTAAAGTCTTGCTTAGGTCTGTGATGACCCAATCCATTTCTTAAAAAGACTTCCAGTTTTTTGATCTCATCTTTGCTTAAAATAGTATCTTCAAAATCATCCATAGTCATATTAATTAACCCTGTCCCATCTTAATGGTTTCATGAAAGATCGTGTTTTTTTATCAAATCACGCAATTCCAAAAGCGTGCGATGATACAAACTTTTTATCGCGCCCTCGGATTTTCCTAACGCTTTCCCAATTTCCGCATTACTTAATCGGTGCGCGAACTTCAAGACAATCAATTCCCGTTTATGGGGACTTAAATCATTCACAATTCTCAATAATGTTTCTCGGTCTTCATTATCTTGGATGATTTTCTCGGGCAGCGGATTACCTGTTGAATCTACTAACACCATATCTTCAATTGAAATCTCTCTCACACGAGAGCGGTCACGATGAAAATTTGCCACCTGGTTATGCGCAATGCGGTATAACCATGCCGAAAAAGGCAACCCCATATGACGATATTTTCCTATATTGTCCAAGGCCTTAAAAAAGACCCGTGAAGTTAAATCTTCAGCATCATTAACATTGCTAACACGATAATAAATGTAATTATAAATACGTTCCACGTAGCGATCATAAAGCAACCCAAACGCGTTTGGGTCAGTCTTTGCTTTATTAATCAGTTCTACTTCATCAAGCGAGTCGTAATCATCTTGCATGCCATGATTATAAAGGACTCGACTAAATTTTCCATAAAATCTGTATCGTCTAATTAAAAACTTTATGATGGATTTTTGCATATATGTTAAAATGTATAAATAACGCTTCTTGATCAATCCGTTTTGTGACACATTCACTGGAGGCTTAAAATGTTAAATTTGAAAAGGGTTCATACGATTAGGAAAATCATTAGAATCAGTTTACTTTTATCTTTGTTGCTTTCCTTGTTTCTCACTGGTCCAGCAAATTCTTTTTTTGTTGAAACCAAAGTACAAAGCTCTTCATCTGATTTCGCAATCTACTTGCCTATCATTATAAAACCAGAACCTACACCAGTTGACTTCAATAAATACGCCCCTCTAACTGGCACCATGGGCATCAGTCCTACACCAGTCCTGAGTTGGT
This sequence comes from uncultured Anaerolineaceae bacterium, assembly GCA_964612325.1. Lineage (GTDB taxonomy): Bacteria > Chloroflexota > Anaerolineae > Anaerolineales > Anaerolineaceae > Mesolinea. The sequence continues at coordinate 4,512 of CAZTEP010000010.1, read as the reverse complement.
CAATTAGTGCAAATGCAACCCATTATGAATACTGTATTGATACCACCGACGATGGTTCTTGTTCTAATTGGATTTCTACTGGTTCAAATAATTATGTAGGTCTATACGGTCTGCAACAGGATACCACATACTACTGGCAAGTTCGTGCATGGAATGAAAGCTATGGACCAACGTATGCCAATGGCTCTCCTTCTCAGTTTTGGTCTTTTAAAACGATTCAAAAGAGACTTGTTGTTTTTGAGGGTTTTCTTTCTTCGGCATGCGGATTTTGTCAAAGAGCTTCGGTTGTTATTGACCAATTAGCAGCAGCATACAGCAATGAACCGGTAGTTTTTATAGAGCACGACTTAGCTAATGATTCAAATGGACGTTATAGACGATGGTGGGATGCATATTATTATGGTGGCGGTGAGGGACATTCTTTATCACTTGCATTACTTCCTTTCACTATGGTTGATAGTGGCAATCAGATCTCCAATGGTCCGGTCGATTTCCAGTCTGTATATTCCAGCATGGTTGACACTTCAATGTTAAGACCTCCAAAAGTGGATATCTCTGCAACTTGGAAACGAATAGGCAATGAGATTGAAACCACGATTGATATCACAAATTTCAGCGATATCAATCTTTCGTACGATAACAATGCCACTCTCTTTATGATTGTCTATGAGAATGCCAGAGTTGGATTAACAGACCGCTATGTACGCAGTGTAGTCAGAGAAGAAATCGCAAGCCTTGCACAAGGCGAAAATGCGCGTTTTATTTTGACAACTAACGAAGTTATACCGGCAGATTGGAATAATATAAATGTTATTGTTATTGCTGATTACATCTCAGATTTTGATCCAGATTCTGGATATAAAAAGTTCGATACGCTTCAAGCAGTAATTGCAAAACAGGTTTCACAATAGCTTTTTACAGCAGACAGCTGAGAAGATATAACCAACATAGTAACCATACACAAATACGACCGTTGAAGTTCTTATCACCTATTCGTTTTTTTCTCAGACTGTCCAATATGTTTGACAATCCTACACTTTCATTTGAACAATCTGGCATTTCGAGCGCTTTTCTTTTGCTTTAAGGTACAATTGAATTAATGGAAATGCTCAGACACGAAATGCCAAGAAACAGAGATTCATTACAGTTTTTACATCTTCCCACTCAGCAAAATATCCTCACTAAAGAGCCATTTTGCCAAACACTGGCATACGTTTTTCCATTCAACCCAAAAACAAACACAAGGATGTGATAAATAAATGACTGACTTTCTTTTCAAAAAATCTGTTGCAGACTACGACCAGCATATGGCTGAACTTGTCGAGTTCGAAAATGAGCGCCAGGCGCGCCGTCTCATCATGATCCCCAGTGAAAGCATGGCGCCATTAGCCGTGCGCGAGCTTTTGGGATCCTCCTTTCAAAACATTTATGCCGAAGGATACCCACGACCTGAAACGCGCTACCAGGATGAAGAAACCATCATGGATTACGCCTATCAGCTTGGCCGATACCGCCGACACAGCGACCCACGCTATTATAAAGGTGTCGAATACATCGATATGTTAGAAGCCTTAGCGCGCCGACGTGCCGCGGAGTTGTTTGCTGCAAACAACCATTCTGCTGATGACCTGTGGGTAAACGTGCAACCACTCTCGGGTGCACCAGCCAACACAGCTGTCTACACAGCACTTTTAAAACCCGGTGATTCCATCCTGGGTATGGACCTCTTGCACGGCGGTCACCTCACCCATGGCGCGCCTGTCAACCGCTCTGGTCTCGTTTTCAATGCCTATCATTACACGGTAGACCCCGAAACCGAAAGGCTTGATTACGATGCCATTATGGCCATCGCCAAAGAAGTTAGACCAAAAATTATCGTTGCAGGTTACACCTCTTATCCCTGGATTCCAGACTGGCAAAAATTCCGCGAAATCGCTGATGAAGTCGGAGCCTATTTCCTGGCCGACTGTTCTCACATCGCCGGCTTGATGGCAGCAAAAGTCGTTCCATCAGCCGTTGGTATTGCTGATATAGTCAGTTTCACAACCCACAAAACCCTTTGTGGCCCGCGCGGTGCTGTGCTCATCACCCAAAACCGCGAACTTGGTGAAGAAATTGATAAAGGTGTCTTCCCCGGCGAACAAGGTGGCCCCCATATGAACGCTGTTGCCGCCTTGGCCCTTACGTTAAAATTAGCTGGCACCGAAGAATTTATTAAGTTACAACAACAAACCCTTGATAACGCCCAGGCACTCATCAAAGGTTTTAGAGACAACGGTGCGCGTGTTCCCTATGGCGGTGGCGACAGCCACATGGCCCTCTTGGACTGTAAAACCTTCAAAGGCCCCGATGGAACACCCCTCACCGGTGATCTTGGTGCGCGCATTCTTGATCTGGTAGGCATTGTGGTTAACCGCAACACCATTCCTGGCGACCGCTCCGCGCTTAGCGCCACCGGCATTCGACTTGGCACGACTTGGTTAACCCAACGTGGCTTCAAAGAAGCTGAAATGGAACAAATTGCTGGTTTGATTGTTCAACTCTTTAATGCGACTAAAGCTTACCCCATGCCTGCCCGCAGTGGTGAAAAATCACGCGCTAAAGTTGATTTCTGTACCATGAATGCTGTCAACGATGCTGTACGTGCACTGGCTGATTCAAAACCCACAATGGACGAAATTCCAACCAAACATGGCCTGCCCCATTATCACTATGCCAGCGATCACCCCACTGAGGGATACGGTGCTTTTGAACTGAGTGGCGAAGGCATACGCACTTTCCTCAACTACACCCTCACAAATGAAATTGAAGACCTCGAGCCCGGACAATCGCAAGCCACACGGATGCACACCACCTGTGGTGATATTGATGCAACTCTCACCTGCATCACGCCCAAGCTTTTCAACCTCACCGTGCCAGCAAAGAATCTTGGCTTGGCCAGTACTTGGTTAAATGGTATTTCGACCGGCTTCGTTTTCTATGATGACGATTTAGCTATTAGAATCCCTGGTCCTATCTCCATTTTGCCAGCAGAACCTACAAAATACATCCAAGAAGGTGAACGTGTTTGCACCGATAAACCATGGTACATTGCCAAAGACAACACCATCACCAAACCTGCCTTACCAGAATTCGTTTGGGAAGAACCCAAAGGCCGAGCACTCAAACGTACTGTTCTATACGATACCCACATCTCAATGGGTGCGAAAATGGTGCCTTTTGGTGGTTTCGAAATGCCTGTTTGGTATACCTCGGTCGTGGACGAACACAAAGCTGTGCGCGAAACAGCAGGCCTCTTCGATGTCACTCATATGGGGGTCTTCCAGGTAGAAGGCCCTGATGCGGCAGCCTTCCTGGATTCGGTTAGCAGCAACGACACCATTTTCCTCGAAATTGGCGAGTCAGTTTACGCTCACTTCCTTGACCCCTACGGTAAAGTCATCGATGACCTCATCATTTACCGACGCGATGAAGACCGATATTTACTTGTTGTGAATGCCTCCAATGAAGAAAAAGACTGGGCCTGGCTCAATGCTGTCAAAAACGGCGAAGTTATGGTTGACACAGCACAACCCTGGGTAAAAGTACCTGGTCGCAAGTGCATCTTGCGCAACCTCAAAGATCCCGCCGCTGGTGAAGACCAGTTAATCTCTATTGCCATTCAAGGTCCCAACAGTCGCGACATCTTGCTTGAAATGGCATGTGACCATTGCGAAGACCATAAGATTATGCGTCTTGGCAGAGGCGAACTCTGTGACAGTCGCCTGGGAATCATCCCGGTCATCATTTCACGCACAGGTTATACTGGTGAAGAAATGGGTTTTGAAGTCTTCGTCCACCCTGACCAGGCTGTTCAACTCTGGAACAATATGCTTGAAGAAGGCAAAGACTATGGCTTGGTTGCCTGTGGTTTAGGCGCGCGCGACTCACTGCGTACTGAAGCCGGCTTACCCCTCTACGGCCATGAAATGGGTGGCGACTTCAATCTCACCGTTGGTGATGCAGGCTTTATTTCCTTCGTCCGCTTCAACTCAGCCTGGTTCATCGGCCGTGAAGCCAGCCTTGAACGCGAGAAAAAACGCAAATCTATTGTAGTACGTTTCACTTTTGACGAGAAAAACGTGCGCATGGCTCGCCCGGGCGATCCTGTTTGCGATCACCGCGGCCGCATGGTTGGGTTTGTTACCAGCTGTGCCATCAACCAGGACGGTTTCTTAACGGGTCAAGCCTTTGTTGATCAAAAAATGGCCAAAGCCGGAACACCCATTTACATCTTCCAGAACGCTCCAGAATGGCAGCAAAAACCACCTGCCGAATTGAGCACTGGTGATCGTGTGGCAATACCGGGTTCAGCCACGATAGTTAAAAGATTTTTATAAGATAAGTTTGAAAGGAGACACATATTATGACAAATCCATGGGAACAAAGATTCGCTAAGCGAACAACCTGGATGAAAAGCTCATTTATCCGTGAGCTACTCAAAGTCACCAACCAACCCGATGTCATCTCATT
>CAZTEP010000009.1:10501-13983 GCA_964612325.1 uncultured Anaerolineaceae bacterium | reverse complement strand
AACCCGACACTGATTTTGAAGACCAGGAGGCCCACCGGGACCTAACCATTCCCAATCTTAGTATAGCTTAATTTGCTTAAGTGTGTGCAAAATCAATCAATATCATTGAGCTGTGATAAAATAGTTGATGCGTATACCGTTTTAAAATTCGAAATGAAAGGCAACTATGAAAGAACATTTAAACAAAACACCTGATTGGGTTAAAAACGCTGTTTTTTACCAAATCTTTCCAGATCGTTTTGCTTGGTCTTCACAAGTTAAAAAACCAGGCCATTTTGAACCATGGGATTCTGCCCCCACAGTCCACGGTTTCAAAGGTGGTGATCTGATGGGTGTCGTTGAAAAACTGGATTACCTTGTTGATCTTGGCATCAACGCCATTTACTTTAACCCCATTTTTCAATCGGCTTCGAATCACCGCTATCACACCCACGACTATTTCCTGGTAGACCCGATTCTCGGTGGCAATGAGGCTTTTAAGATCCTCATTGATGAAGCTCACAAACGAGGCATCAAGGTCATTTTGGATGGCGTCTTTAATCACGCCAGCCGGGGCTTCTTCCCCTTTAACCACATCCTTGAATGTGGAAAGGACTCCCCCTACGTTGATTGGTTCCATATCCATGGCTTTCCTCTCAACGCGTACGACGGAAAAGCAAATTACGCTTGCTGGTGGGGTTTGCCGGCCTTGCCCAAACTGAACACCGATAATCCTCAGGTACGTCGCTACATTTTTGATGTCGCGCGCTATTGGCTCGAAATGGGTGCTGATGGCTGGCGACTGGATGTACCTTTTGAAATTGATGATGACGATTTTTGGCGGGAATTCCGCGATGTGTGCAAAAGCGCCAATCCCGATGCCTATATCGTCGGCGAAATTCCTTCTGAAGCGCAACGCTGGTTAGCAGGTGACCAATTTGACGCTGTGATGAACTATCAAATCACGCAAGCGGCTTTAGGTTTCTTTGGCGGCAAACAAATTGACTATGTGTTAGCCAGTGGCATGATGGGACTCGGCGAGGCTGAACACTATCCCGCAGAGAAATTTGCCCAGAGAAGCGAAGAGCTCCTTAAAATTTACCCTTATGACTTCGCGCTGGCCCAAATGAATCTTTTAAGCAGCCATGACATGCCTCGTTTCTTAAGCCTGGTGCAAGGCAACATTAAACGTCTCATTTTGGCCTATACCTTTGTGCTATGCTACCCGGGCGCGCCTTGCATCTATTATGGTGATGAAATTGGCCTCACCGGTGGACGTGACCCTGACTGTCGCAAGAGCTTTCCCTGGGAAGAAAAGGAATGGAATACCGATTTGCGTGACAAAATAAAAGCTTTGGTTCACTTACGCAACGAAAAATCAGCATTGCGGACTGGCAAATACAAAGTTATCTACGCACAAGACGGGGTCATCGCCTTCATTCGTAAAGATGAAACTGAAACCATTTTGGTTATTCAAAACGCGAATGAAAAACCCCAATCCATCAATCTGGATTGTACGACATACTTCAAACCAACCACAATCTTAAAGAGTCAGCTTTCTGATCAAACATTTGTCGTGACTGAAAACGGATTGGAAGATTTAAAGATAAACTGCCTGAGCAGTCTCATCCTGGCTTAGGGCAATAAAACTTCAAGCACAGCTTAATCAATTTCCTCAAAATCCATGGAATAAAAACCTGGCAATTTTGGGGAAATTGTCTATTAACACGTTAAATACCGAAAGCGAAGCGAACGCAAACACAGCTCCAAACAGAAAACCAACCAAAACATCTGAAAGATAATGAACCTTCAAGGCAACGCGTGAATATCCGACCAACAATGCCCAAACTAAAATCAAAAGTACAGCCCAGCCCGAAAAAAAACTTATCGAAATAATAACAATGGCCATAGCTCTTGCAGCGTGACCAGAGGGAAATGAATGAGGATCATTTATCCGATAGATTTGCCCCCAGTCACCTTCTGGTCTGGCGCGTTTGAAAAAGTATTTTATTAGCAATACCACAATCGCCAAAAAACCAAGCACAAAGGAAAAAGTAACCGCAATCTCTTTACCCGACGGCTTACTTAATATCCATAATGCCACTAAACCCACCAGCCAATACCATGAATCACAACTGTGGCTAATCAGCTTAAAAAAAAATTCAATGGCTTGAGGGGGATGCTCTAAAGCCAATCGTTTAGAAGCCTTTTCATCAAGCTTCAATAGCTTATAAAAGAAAGGTTTCATTGTGAAGCGGTCCACCGAATAGCAAAGTACAAAATAACGCTAAAAGCAAGCATCACCATTAAAAAAGCCAGATACCGATCAGCTTTTTCACTTGAATCTTCAAGCACCAAACGGCCTTCCCGGTTGGTCAACTTAAAACTTGGAGCTGCCAAAACAGAAAACACTGTACCTGCCACAAAACCACCTAAATGACTCCAAAGGTCAATTGACGAATTTGGCATTACTGAAATAGCGAAATTCAAAATCAAAATGAAAGCGATTTGCAAAATCATGCTGCGTGTTCGCTCACCAAAAATGTGTCGGTTTTTGATAATAAAAACTGCTTGCGCGCCAATAATCGCAAAGATAGAGGTTGATGCGCCAACTGAAACAGCTTCTGAGAAAGCAAAAGAAAACACATTCCCACCAAAAGCGCCCACGATGTAGAGCATCAAGAAACGCCAATGACCAAATACTGCTTCAACAGACCGGCCTAATATAAACAGGGCGTACATGTTAAAGCCAAGATGAAGTAAATTTCCGTGCACTAAAGCAGGCGTAAACAATCGCCAATACTCTCCATTGACAATTAACGGATTCATCTTTGCGAAAATAGCTAAAACAATATCAGCATTAAACTGCAACTTGCTCAGGTTTTGGAGAATGAACATTAAGATCGTCAAACCCATTAGCACATAAGTCACAACAGGATGTTGTGTGGGCGTTTGCACCATCACCGGGCGTGGGGCAGACGAAGGCTGTTGGTTATTTGAATTAATTGGCGAATCCTGTTTGAGTGGAGACTTAGTTCCATCTCCAACAGGATTATTGGGATCATGATTGCTCATAACTCAACCTTACGGGGTTTTGTGCGCATGTGCTCTGTGCGAATGATGGCTTGAATATCTTCAATCGTCTGTTCCAAATTCATGTGTGAATTCACCACTAAATAATCGAAAGCTTCAATCATCGCGTATTCTTTTTCAGCTGTTTGGATGCGTAATTCCAACTCGTCAGGCGTTTCACTGCGGCGCTCAATCAAACGCTTTAGCCATTCCTCTTTGCTGGATGCAGTTAAAAAGATTAAAACCGCATCAGGACAAAGCTCCCGGATAGTCATTGCGCCTTGTACGTCCAAACGCATAATCACATCTTTTCCGCTTGAAAAAGCTTCGCGCACCTGTGATTTTGGGATGCCTTTGTAATCAGAATAAACTTTGGCATATTCCAATAACGCGTCATTGGCAATATAGCTTTCAAACTCGTCCTTATCAAC